>JAKAVI010000325.1 GCA_021817355.1 Pseudomonadota bacterium
AAGGGTCTGGCGGGCGCTTACGCAGCCGCAGCTTATTCAAGAATGGCTGATGAAGAACGATTTTCAGCTCCTGATCGGCCATCCCTTCGAGCTTCGCGGAGATTAGGGCTCGGTTGCCTGCAAGGTTCTCGAAATCGATCCGAACCGGTCATTGGTTTATAGCTGGGAGGCCAACGGCCTCGAAAGCGTCGTGACCTGGACGCTCGTTCCTTCGGCTACGGGCAGGAGCCTGCGCATGGAACAATCTGGTTTTCACGCCGATCACGAACAGTTCTATCAGGGCGCAAAGGCCGGTTGGCCTCGCTTCTTCGCATCGCTGGAACAGGTCTTGGGACGTCTGGATTGAGATTGTGGAGTCCGTTTCATGAGGTTCCGAGCAATAGTCATTCCTTCCGGCAACGCGACAGGCGTCGAAGTCCCCGACGACGTCATGCGGGCGCTCGGTCCGCGGGGACGGCCACCTGTTATGATCACGATCAATACTCACACCTGGCGCAGCAGGGTGGCCGCAATGCGGGGGCGGCGGCTGATTGGGATCAGTGCCGCCCATCGCGCCGCCGCCAGGATCAGCGAAGGCGATATCATCGAAGTCGATGTCGAAATCGACGAAGCGCCGAGGGTGGTGCTTGAACCAGCCGACCTCGCTGATGCGCTCAATAATTGCCCGGAAGCCAGAACGTCTTTCGACTCCCTACCGTTTGGGCTTCGGCAAAAGCACGTCAACACGATCCAAGAAGTTAAGAGTACAGGAGTTCGCGAGCGCCGCATCCGCAAACTGATCGCGACTCTGAGAGACGTTCACAGTCGCAACGTTTGATGAACCACGGCATAGATTGGCTCGATAAAAGGACCGTCAGGCCCAGCGACACGTTTTGACGGCCTTTTCTGAAGGTCACGCCAGCAAGCTTTCAAAGACCGACAAAATGACCGTCAAATTTTCCACCTGCGGGACAATGCGCCAACCGGTGAAAACTTTTCGTCAATTAATTCTGCCACTTAACAAATGAGAGGGCGGGTTGACCTTCGATCTCGGATAATCAACCGGCGAGATGATAAGACGCTGTTTTGATACGAAATTCTACGCCACCCTACGCCAGACCACGCTAATCCCCTACTCCCACTCAATGGTTCCTGGAGGTTTTGACGTGATGTCATAAACGACGCGGTTGATACCGCGGACCTCATTGACGATGCGGGTTGCGGTGCGCGACAAAAATGCATGGCTGAAAGGATAGCTATCGGCCGTCATTCCATCCGTGGAGGTCACGGCTCTAAGGGCGCAGACGTAATCGTAAGTACGATCGTCACCCATCACGCCAACCGTCTTGACCGGGAGCAAGACTGCAAAGGCCTGCCAGATCTCGTCATAGAGACCAGCATTACGAATTTCTTCAAGATAAATGGTGTCAGCGCGACGGAGGATCTCAAGCTTTTCCGCAGTAATTTCACCCGGGATGCGGATCGCAAGCCCTGGTCCCGGAAAGGGATGGCGGCCAACAAAATGGGTGGGCAGTCCGAGCTCACGGCCAAGCGCGCGTACCTCATCCTTGAAGAGCTCGCGTAATGGCTCGACCAGCTTCATCTTCATGCGCGCGGGCAGACCGCCGACGTTATGGTGGGATTTGATTGTGACCGATGGCCCGCCCGTTGCAGAGACGCTCTCGATAACGTCGGGATAAAGCGTTCCCTGGGCCAGAAATTCCGCGCCGCCGACCTTTTCTGCTTCAGTATCGAACACATCGATGAAGGTTGAGCCTATGATTTTGCGTTTCTTCTCCGGGTCGCTCACGCCTTCGAGCCGTTTGAGAAACAGCTCCCGGGCATCTGCGTGGAGGAGCGGAATATTGTAGTGCCCACGAAAGAGCGAAACCACTTCTTCAGCTTCGCCGGCGCGCATCAGGCCGGTGTCAACGAAAATGCAGGTCAGTTGATCGCCGATAGCTTCGTGGATCAGTACCGCGGCAACCGACGAATCAACGCCGCCAGATAGACCGCAGATAACGCGGCTCTTGCCAACCTGGGTACGGATCTTCTCGATCTCATGGGCGCGGAATGCCTTCATACTCCAGTTTGCGGGAATATTTGCCACGCCTTGTACAAAATTTCTGAGCAGCGCCGTGCCGCGCGGGGTATGCGCGACCTCCGGATGAAACTGCACGCCATAGAGCCTGCGCTTCTCATCGGCGATTGCCGCGAACGGCGCACCGTGACTGACGGCGATGGGATGAAAGCCGGTGGGCAGAACGGTTACTTTATCGCCGTGGCTCATCCAGACATGATCGCTGCCACCCAGTGCCCAGACGCCTTCAAACAGTGGAGATTGGCCCACAATCTCGATGTCGGCGCGGCCGAACTCGCGGCTGCCATCGCCTTCGACCTTGCCGCCAAGCTGGACAACCATGGTTTGCTGGCCGTAGCAGATGCCAAGAACCGGTACGCCCAGTTCAAACACTGCTTGCGGTGCGCGTGGAGTTCCGGGAAGGGTCACGCTCGCTGGTCCTCCGGAGAGGATGATGGCCTGTGGTGGGCTCGCCTTCAGAGCCTCGTCGGCCTTGTTGAAGGGGACGATTTCGCAATAGACACCAGCTTCGCGCACCCGCCGCGCGATCAACTGTGTCACCTGCGAGCCAAAATCGATAACAAGAACTGGAGCCGCCATGAGGCGAGCCTATAGGGGGGCCCTTAGCGCTTGTCCAGCGAGGCCTTGGGTGTGTTCTGCTTTGGCGCGCTCTGGGGGGCTGACATGGCGGCTTCAAGTCCCTGAGCCTGCGGACAGTTTGCGCTGCAGACATGGCGCAGGCGGGAGAGATAGCCCTGAGCACCCTTCCGGTCGCCAAGGGCAAGGTCGGTTTTACCGGCGCCCGCGAGGGCAGGGATCATTTTTGGGTTGAGGTAAAGCGCCTCGGCGAAATACTTGCGCGCAAAATGATTTTCTCCGTGGCGCGCGTAGAACTGCGCCAGGGCCAGGTAACTTTGTGCGCGCGACGGTTTTGCCACCACGGCGGCCTGATAGAGCATGCTTGCTTGGTCCAGATGACCTGCAAGTTCAGCCGCATGGGCACGCTGCTCGAGCCGCTGGGGTGATGTGGCCTGGGAGGGCACGCTGGCCAGTACCGCCAGAACCGTGGCGGTGGCGAGGAGGCGAATGTGCTGCACCGTGTACTCCTTCGTAAAACGCTCCGGGGATCAGCCCCGGGTCAGTATTGCTGTAAAAAAGCCGTCCGTCTGCGTCATATAAGGGCTGGCTTGAAAGAATTCACCTATGCCCGTCAAGGGGGAATGGTCCGGCAGCTGGTTCCAGACGGAGGCCGCGGCTACGATGGTAAAGTGTGGGTTACGGGCCCGGAAAGCTTCGATCCGCCGCTCATTTTCGCAGTTGAGCACCGAGCAGGTGGCATAGATCAGCCGCCCGCCAGGGGCAAGGAGCTTCGCACCCCGGTCCAAAATTTCATCCTGGAGCCTTTCGAGCTCGGCAAGGCGCTCGTGGGTCAGTCGCCACTTCTGATCCGGCTGCCGTCGCCATGTGCCGCTTCCCGAGCACGGGGCATCGACAAGTACGCGGTCAAAGAGGCCCTTTGGCGCCAGTGAGGTATGGATGATGCTAACGCCTGCCCGCGTGGCACGCGGTCCCAATTGGGCGAGGCGATTGCTGGCAATATCACAGGCCATGATCTGCCCCTGGTTTTTCATGAGGGCGGCAAGGGCCAGAGATTTGCCACCTGCCCCAGCTGCCAGATCGCAGACCCTCATGCCGGGCCGCACATCCGTGAGGACGCAGGCAATCTGAGCGGCCTCATCCTGGAACTCGAAGGCACCATCGGCAAAGAGCGCGGTACGTTCCAGTCCAGATGCGCCCGGCGGAATTCTAAGACCCGTAGCTGTGTAAGGAACTGGTTCCGCAGCAAAGCCCTGAGCGCTCAATGCTTCGGCGACCTGGCTGCGGTCGGCCCTGAGCGTGTTGACCCTCAGATCGATGGGCGCGCGATGCTGCATGGCCGCCATTTCAAGCATGAGGGTGCTGCCAAATCTCTGCTGCAGCTCCTCTTGGAGAAAGGGAGGGAATTCGGCTTCCACCCAAAGTGGTGGCTGCTGCGATGGCGGTGATTCGAGCGCCTGCTCCTCGGCCTTCGACAGGGGAGCCGGACCATGTGGCCCTCCTGAAAAGAGCGCTTGAACATCCTCGCCCTCGGCAAGCAGGGAGGCAATCATGAGTGACCGAGGCTCCGCATTACCCATGCGAAAGAAGTAATGGGCATGCTGGCGGTACACTGCAAAGACATGGGCGGTGACTGCGGCGCGATCCTTGGAACCTGCGTAACGGCGATTACGGAAATATTGGCGCAGGGCCCGGTCCGCAGGCAGCGCCGAGGTCAGAAGGCTTTCCAGAACCTCAATGGCAGCCTGGACGCGCGCGGCTGGGGTCAAGGCTACTGCGCGCCAGGATAATTGGGGCTTTCGCGCGTAACCACCACGTCATGAACGTGGCTTTCGCGCAGTCCTGCTCCGGTAATACGTACGAACCGCGCATTCTTGTGCAGTTCGGCAATATTGGGTGACCCTGTCAGGCCCATCGCCGCGCGCAGGCCACCAATAATCTGATGCACGACATTGGCAACCGGCCCCTTATACGCAACCTGACCCTCGACCCCTTCGGGTACGAGCTTCAGCGCATCGCGCACTTCTGCCTGAAAATACCTGTCTGCTGAGCCACGGGCCATGGCGCCCAAAGAACCCATGCCGCGGTAGCCCTTGTAGGATCTGCCTTGATAGAGAAAGACCTCACCAGGTGCCTCTTCGGTACCGGCAAGCAGGGATCCCACCATGGCCACATGGGCACCCGCGGCAATGGCCTTGGCAAGGTCGCCAGAATATTTGATGCCGCCATCAGCGATCACCGGAATATTGGACTTTCGTGCTACTTCAACCGCATCCATGATGGCGGTCAGCTGGGGCACACCGACGCCGGCGACAATGCGGGTAGTGCAGATCGATCCTGGTCCAATGCCGACCTTGACCGCATCGGCACCAGCGTCAATCAGCGCCTTGGCACCTTCGCTGGTGGCAATATTTCCCGCGAGCACTTGCGTGTAATTACTCTGTGTCTTGATCTGACGGATGGTCTCGAGCACATTTTTCGAATGGCCGTGACTGCTATCCACGACAATCAGGTCGCATTCCGCGTCGATGAGGGCCATTGCGCGCCTTACGCCGTCATCGCCGACGCCGGTCGCGGCAGCCACGCGCAGCCGACCGCGTTCGTCTTTGGCGGCGTGGGGGAATTTCTGGGCTTTTTCGATGTCCTTGACGGTAATCAATCCGACACAACGGTAAGAGCCGTCGACCACCAGAATTTTCTCAATGCGATGCTGGTGCAGGAGGCGTTTGGCCTCATCCATGCTGACCCCTTCGCGCACGGTGACCAACCTGTCCTTAGTCATCAATTCTTGCACGGGTTGGCGCGGGTCATCGGCGAAACGCACGTCGCGATTTGTCAATATCCCAACGAGTTTTCCGGCCCCATTGCGGGCAGGGGATTCGACAACGGGAATGCCTGAGATGCGGTGACGCTCCATGAGCGCCAGTGCGTCGGCAAGTGTGGCCTGGGGGGAAATGGTCACGGGATTAACCACCATGCCGCTTTCATATTTTTTGACCCGCCTGACGTGCTCTGCCTGCTCCTCGATGGCGAGATTTTTATGGATCACGCCCAGTCCGCCGGCCTGTGCCATTGCAATTGCAAGGCCGGCCTCGGTGACGGTGTCCATCGCGGCCGAGATCAGGGGGATGGCGAGCTCGATGGAATTGGTAAGGCGGGTACGGGTATCAACTTGACTGGGAAGGACTTCCGAGGCTGCCGGCACCAGCAGCACATCGTCGAAGGTGAGCGCTTCGCGAATGTTCAAGGAGGGCTCCTTTGCCGACGGGTTCCGGAGCCCGGAGGCAATAGCAGCCCGCCCCGGCCCGTGCAAGCGCCAGCTGGCGCGATCGTGGGGCGCGGCCACTTGCTCCTGCAAAAACCAGGGGCGGCTCGCCCCTTTCATCCGTTCAGACAGATGAAGGCTCGCCAGTGGCTGCGCCGTGTGCCCGAAAGCCCTGGGCGACGAGGTAGAGCTCCACCGATTCGGCGCGCGAGGCCGGTGGTTTGACGTGCTTCACGGTCGCAAAATCATGCTTGAAGCGTGCCAGCAGCGCACCTGTTGCACCGCCCTGAAATATCTTTCCGACGAAGCTGCCACCCGGCCTGAGTACATCCTCGGCGAGCTCAAGGGCGGCTTCGAGGAGCGCGACCGTGCGCAAGTGATCGGTCTGGCGGTGGCCGGTAGTCGGGGCGGCCATATCGGACAGCACGAGGTCGGCCTGGCCGCCCATGGCCATTTTCAGCCGTTTGGGGGTTTCCGGGGCCAGCATGTCCGCTTCGATGAGCTCGGCGCCAGCAATCGGATCCATGGCCAATATATCGAGGCCAACAACCTTGCCCTTGGTGCCGACGCGCTCAAGTGTCACCTGTACCCAGCCACCAGGCGCGGCGCCCAGATCCAGAACCCGCGCACCAGGCCTTAAAAGGCGAAAGCGCTCGTCAAGCTCGATCAGCTTGAAGGCGGCCCGGCTGCGGTAGCCCCTGGACTTGGCCGCGCGCACGTAGGGATCATTGAGCTGTCGCTCGAGCCAGCGCTGTGAGGAGGCCTTACGGCCTCGCGCTTTCTTGAGGCGAACGCTCAGCTCCTCGCCGCGTCCGGATGGTCCGCGGCCGCCGGTGTTGGAAGCTTTCTGTTTCATGGGGGGGACTGGCGCATCAATTCGCGAATGAGCCCTTCACGCAATCCGCGGTCGGCGACGCGCAGACGCTGACAGGGCCAATGGGCATGAATGGCGTTGAAAATGGCACATCCGGCGAGCACGAGATCGGCCCGTTCCGGCCCGATGCAGTCGAGTTCAGCGCGACCGGCCAGATCGAGGGCCGCGATCTTTTCCACCACGTCGCGGATCTGCCCGCTTTCGTGCCAGCTGCCGTCGACGCTGTCACGGTCATAGCGGCGCAGCCCGAGGGCAAGTGCCGCCAAGGTCGTTACGGTCCCCGAGGTACCGAGAAGATGACGGCCATCAGGCCGAAACGGCCTGATCGCAGTCATCCGCACCGCGACTTCGGCAAACCTGGGTTGCAGGGCCTGCTCCATTTGGTCGATGGAGACATCTCCGAAGGTTTCAGTCACATTGACGACGCCAACCGGGAGCGAAACTGCGTAGACGGGCTCGCGTTCACCTGCCTCAAGCCAGATCAGTTCGGTTGAGCCGCCGCCAATGTCGAACACGAGGGCGCCTTCATATCCGTCGCCCATCAGGGGGGCGCAGCCGACCGCTGCCAGACGAGCCTCTTCATCGGCGGAGATAATGTCCAGCGTAATGCCGGCTTCCTCTATGACCCGGGTGAGAAGCTCTTCGACATTGCCGGCTTGCCGGCAGGCCTCAGTGGCGATGGCCCTCAGCCGGAATTCGCCATAGCGGCGGATCCGGTTGGCGCAGATCACAAGTGCGGCGACAGCCCTTGCTATGGCCGCGTCGCTGAGGCGGCCCGTTCGGGCCACGCCCTCTGCCAGACGTACCGTTCGACTGAAGGACTCCAGGACCCGGAACCGTTGTCCGGTCTGGGGCTCCGCAATCAAAAGACGGCAATTGTTGCTACCCAGATCAATGGCCGCCAAGACCGGCTGGCGCCGACGACGGGGCCGGCGCGTTGGCCGCAGGAGGAGGGCTCCCTCGTCCACTGGTCGCGCAATGTTCATTGTCTTAGGCTAGCACAGACGGGGCTCTTTAGAACCATTGAATGAGCCGAAGCCGCCAGCAAGCCGGCAACCCGTCAGTCAAACCCCTTCAATCCGCTCAACAGCCAGCTAGACGATGGCGGGAGCAAGCTGGGTCGCCGGGGGCGTCGAGCCAGATGGGATCGCCGCTGGTCGAGTTGATGCCAAGGGTGTTGATTGTCCGGCCACTGGCAGCAGGTCGCTCACGCCGGACAACCCAAATCAAAGCAGGCTGGTGTTGCCGGAATTCGAAATCTCCTTTCCCCTGACGCAGCACGCTGGGTGGCTGCGAGCCTTCGCCGCAGCCACCGTCATGCCGGAAAGAAATCTGGCGGCAACACTTCGACAGGTCCACGGAAATGGGCTCGTCAGCGGACAGAGATTTCCTGGGCTTATGATCTTCGGCCAGCCCATGAATTTCTGCCTTACGCCGGAGCCGCGGTCCAGGCCAGGGGACGAAGACTGTCTCGGAATAAAGCGGGCGGCGGCTGCGGCGAGACGGGGCCATCGCCCGCAGGCCAGCATTATTTGGCCATGACAGCGTGGTTGCATCCGGCACCACGGCCGCGCTAGAAGTCTTGGCCGGATGCAAAACGCGGAACGGACGGCTAGCCCGAAGGCTTCTCGGGCTTGGCACTAGCAGCCAAATCCGGCCCTTAATTGGGGGATCGTCTAACGGTAGGACCGCGGACTCTGACTCCGCTAGTCTAGGTTCGAATCCTAGTCCCCCAGCCAATTTTATCAGGTGTTCTGGTCACATTAACGACGGTCGGAATGCACCCCCGCCCTGGGCCACAAACATCAGGGGCAGGTTTCGGTTGTTGAAGCTTGCCGGCGGGGGCCGCAAGCCTCGGTGAGAATCGTCCTGCCCTATGCCCTCTCGACGGATCGTGGCCCCTGCTGCAACACAGCCGGAGCCATCCGGGATTGGCTACATATTCGCGGTGGCGCAGTGCTCGATTTAAGTAATCGCCACGGTTAGTTCCAAAGTAGGGATATTGGTGCTGCCGCAAGTCGGTCGCCAAACGGAACGACATCCGCGCTGTCATAAAGGACGGCTCCGAAAGCAAAACGGTCTCCACAGACCTCGGCCAGAGTTCTAAGACCACCGAAGTCGCTGGACTTTACCGTCGCTGACGCCTTGATCTCGATCCCGACAATCCTGCCGTCATCACGTTCGAGCACGATGTCGACCTCACGCATCTGCTGATCGCGGAAATGATAGGGCGTCAGTCGCAAGTCCGATGCCGTCATCAGCTTCAGGACCTCCGAGAACACGAAGCTCTCCAGAAGTGGGCCGAACAGATCGCGGTTCGCCCTGACGCGTTCGAAGGTGAGGCCGCGCGCCGTGGCAAGAATGCCGGAATCGAGGAAGTGTAGCTTCGGCGTCTTGGCAATCCGCTTCAGCGCGTTCGTGTACCAGGGCTGCAAGGTCTGGACGAGGAACACCTGCTCCAACAGCGCAACATAGCGCTGGCCTGTCTTGTAGCTGACATTGATGCTGGAGCCGAACTGCGAGTAGTTGACGAGATGGCCCGAATGCTCCGCGAGCAACCGGACGAATTTGGGCAGTTCCGTGAGCTTCTCGATGTCTGCGATGTCGCGCAGGTCGCGGGTGAGGACCGAGGTCAGATAGGACCGAGCCCAATCCTGGCGCCGGCGCTCGCTGTCCCTGTTGATCGCCTCTGGAAACCCTCCAAGCATCACGAGGTGAACGAGGTCGTCGCCGACGATGGCGTCCTTGTCGCCCTCCAGCTTTCCTGCGAACAGGCGCTCAAGGAATGTCGTTGGCTTGCCCGTGATTTCGGCCCGGGACAGCGGCAGCATCTGGAGGGTTTCCATGCGCCCCGCCAGGCTGTCCGCAACGCGCGGCAGAGTCAGGACGTTAGTGGAGCCCGTCAGCAGGAAGCGGCCCGGCCGATGATCCTCATCGACCGTCTTCTTGATCGCCAGCAGCAAGTCGGGCGCGCGCTGGATTTCGTCGATGATGGCGCGATCCAGACCGCGAATGAACCC
>JAKAVI010000460.1 GCA_021817355.1 Pseudomonadota bacterium
CAGTTCCGGGACTGGGGATTTGCAGTAAATCCGCTCATCCGCCGCTGTGACAGTCCCGAGGCGCTGATTGCCTTCTACGAGGATATTGCGCACAGGCGCGCGAGCCTCGCCTACGACATCGATGGGGTGGTCTACAAGGTTGATCGCCTTGATCTGCAGGAGCGACTGGGGTTTGTCTCGCGCAGTCCGCGCTGGGCCGTCGCCCACAAATTTCCGGCCGAACAAGCCGAGACGGTGCTCGAGGAGATTGCCATCTTTGTTGGCCGTACCGGTGTGCTGACCCCGGTTGCGCAGCTGCACCCGGTGACCGTGGGCGGTGTCGTTGTCCGCAACGCCACCTTGCACAATGAGGATTACATCGCCGAGAAGGATATCCGCGTCGGCGATACTGTCGTGGTGCAGCGCGCCGGCGATGTCATCCCCCAGATCGTGCGCGTGGTGCCCGAGCGCCGTCCCCGCCAAACCCATGTCTATCACATGCCTGAGCGGTGCCCGGCCTGCGGCAGCCATGCAGTGCGCGAAACCGATGAGCGCACCGGCAAGAAGGAAGCCGCACGACGCTGCACCGGCGGGCTCATCTGCCCGGCCCAGGCGGTGGAGCGGCTCAAGCATTTTGTCGGACGCGATGCCTTTGATATCGAAGGATTGGGCGAGAAGGCGATCGAGGCCTTTTTTGCCGATGGCATGCTCAAGGAGCCCGCAGACATCTTCACCCTCAAGGAGCGCTACTCCGAAGGACCAAAGGCGATTGCGGCGCGTGAGGGCTGGGGTGCCAAAAGCGCTGCCAAACTGTTCGAGGCGATCGAACGACGACGCAAGATTGCGCTCGAGCGGCTGATCAATGCGCTTGGTATCCGCCATGTCGGCGAGACCACGGCCCGTCTGCTGGCACGCAGCTTCAACACCGATGCCGCGTTTTTGACCGCGATGCAGGGCGAAGATGCGGACCGCAGTCTTGATGGCATCAGCGGCATCGGTCCTATTGTCGGTGAAGCGATAAGGGATTTCTTCGCCGAGCCGCACAATCTGGCGGCGCTGCAGCGTCTACGCGACCAGATTGAGGTCCTGCCAGCGGCCGAACCACCTGCCTCGGTGCAGTCACCGGTCTATGGCAAGACTGTCGTTTTTACCGGCACACTCGAGAAGATGACGCGCGCCGAAGCCAAGGCGCGGGCGCAAAGCCTGGGGGCGAAAGTCGCTGGCTCGGTGTCGAAAAAAACTGATCTTGTCATCGCCGGGCCTGGCGCCGGATCCAAGCGCGCCGAAGCCGAAAAGCTCGGTGTTGCGATCATCGATGAAGATGACTGGCTCAAGCTGATCAGCGAAGGCTAGGGCTTTTCAGGTCCTGGTGGGAAGATCCCTGGAATTTCAGAAGTGATTGGAACATTCGTCGGGCCCGATGCTGAAGACCAGAGATCCCGCCCGGCGCCAAGTGTCGCGCACTCTAGGCTGCTGTGTCAGGAATATCCAATGGATGATCTTGGCGAAAACCCGTTCAACCGGATGAAGGTCAGCGATGGAGAGGACGCCTCTGAAGTGCAAACATTTCCTTCGATAGGTGCGGCACATATGGTCGGGCGCGATCGTATGTCCAGCCTATGATGCCTCTTCTCAAAATTGCCCGTGCTGCCCCCAAGTCCAGAGCATAGGTTCAAAATTGCTTATGCAGAATTTTGCAATTCATTATGTCATGATATGCAACATGGGAGTTGTTGCGAAAGCTCAGTGTCAATGTCGACCGATCAAGTCGGTGTGAAACGCCGACGTCCTGGCCATTATACGTATCGTCCCAGACAATGTACTGATCGTTGATTTTGGTGATCGGAAATATGGTTTTTTCCGCAAAATCACGCAGTTGTCCTTGCATATAAATGGACTCACCGGTGAGCGTGGCCGTCCGCCCGTCGAGATCGATCTGATACCGGTCCGTCTCCGAGCGCATTGGGTTTCCTGAACCACAACTAAGATTGATCACGTTGGCATGCGCCGGCATCATGGCAAAGCTGATCAGGGCGATACCAAATCCGATGACACTTTTTGGCATCTTATCTCTCCAAATTGCTGGGTAGTGCTGGAAAATGAAGGTTTGGTACCTCCATTTAGAGGCTACCGTAGCCATGGCCACGTAGATTGATGGAAAATGCGATATCGATCAAGGGCGACGGCCTTGAGCTGCACGCCTGCCTCACCAGCCTCTTGGTTCATCCGCATCGCGTCTCAGCGTTTGAGCAAAGTGACGTGCTCCTGCCCTGAAAGGTCAAAAGCTCTGCGAGCGAGCACGGCGCTGTCCCATAAGGCTTTGCCTCAGTCAAGCCACCGCAGCCGAGACAGAAGAATTTACACTCATGCGCGAGCGCAAAACGACGTCACTGGTGCCTGAAACCGGTAAGGAGATGTTCGGCGCAGTGCCAGTTGGTGGTATCTCCGACGGATTGGCACCACGTCCAACGCAGCTGCGGAAAGCTTGGAATATAATGATAGGTGAGTGAGCCGTTGCGCGCATCATAGGAGAGGCGCGGCACCTTGGGCAGAGCATGTAGATAGACGGGAACCAGTGCTTTCAGCTGCCCCGGATACTGGCCGGTGCGGGCGTGATAGTCCTGTACCGCGAACAGGATCTGGTTGGCATGCTGGCGCCACCTGATGCCATCGGGGTCCTGGTTGACCGGCCAGATTGCGCAGCCTGTCAGAAGCGGCAGAAGCCCGATACACACTGCCACGCCGCGTTTGGTCCCCATCATCGTCTCCCGTCTAGTTTGTCAGCGCTTTGGCCAGCAGTGGCAGGCTTTCGTCCATGCGGTAATCCACACTGGAGTGATCGTCGGCAAATTCCTGATAGGTATGGGCGACCCCCGCTGCGTTCAGCGCCCGGTGCATACGTCGGGCGCCATAAACCAAATTGTACTGATCTTCACTGCCGCAATCGATGTAGAGCGCCTTGAGTGCCTTCAGGCCTGCGGCACGGGTTTTGACGAGCTCGAGCGGATCCCATCTGCTGAAATTCGCCCAGCGGTCAGCGATCAGCTCACAGGTGTCGGTGCTCACCGGCAGGCGAATTCCCGCTGGCTCCTCGGGAGCCGGATCGTAGCTTGCACACATGGCGAGGGTCATGAGGTCGTGCAGGTCATTGTTGTTGAGCTTGGCTGCGGCATGAAAATCGTCGATCCAGGCCTTGATGTCGAAATTCTTTCTGGCGAGAGTGCGCAGCAGGCGCGGAAATTCGGGCAGATAACAAAGCTCAAAGGCCATGTCCCCGGAATGGCAGGCCGCCGCCGCCCAGAATTCCGGATAGAGCAGGGCATGGGTGATGGCGCCATAGCCGCCGGAGCTTTTACCGAAAACCCCGCGCCGGCCAGAACCGCCACAGCCAAAGCAGGTCTCGACGAACGGCACGATCTCCGCACGCAGGACATCGGCCCAAGGGCCCATCACCGTGGAATTGATATACTGGTTGCCACCAAGCCGCGTGTAGCAGTCGGGAAAGGCTACAACGCTAGGAGGCATCGCCCCCGTTGCAATCAGCCGGTCAAGGCGTTCTGGTACGTTCTCGCCAAAATTCTTCCAGTTGGTGTGCGCGGGGCCTCCCGCCGTAAAACCGACGAGATCAACCAGCAGGCCGAGCCCGCACCCGTCACTGCCATGGGGTAAGTAGACATCGATGTCCCTTTGGCTCTCGTCTTCGAGGAAATTCCCGTGCAGGCTGGGGCAATCAAGGCTGAGGCGATGGATCGTGCCTTTGGGGGCGGTCCTGTCCTTGCGCATGCTCCGCTCTCCTTGTCTGGTCTGAGGCAAGCGGCCTTGCCCGCGACATGTCGCCGTCAAGGATCTTCGGGGCTAGCCATCAAAAGGTGGCCCCGAAGATCCTGTCCTGGTCGTCTCAGAGTGGTCGGGTTGCGTGGCTGAGCCAGCGTTGCGTGTCGGCATCGACAAGCTCAAAGAGGCTTTCACGTACCCTTGCGTGATAGGCATTGAGCCAGGCCTTCTCGTCGGCATTGAGAAGGCTCGTCTCGACCAGCTCCAGATCGATCGGAGCAAGGGTGATGGTCTCGAAGTCCATCACCTTGCGATCACCACCCAAATCCTTAGCCTCGCTGATGACCACGAGATTCTCAATGCGGATACCGTAGGCACCGGCCTTGTAGAAGCCCGGTTCGTTGGAACAGATCATGCCCGGCTTGAGCACCTGGGTGATGGGCTTCTTCGAGATGCTGTGTGGGCCCTCATGTACCGAAAGATAGGAGCCCACCCCATGGCCGGTGCCATGATCATAGTCGCAGCCCGCATCCCAAAGGGGCCGGCGCGCTAGGGTATCGAGCTGCGCACCGGTGGTGCCTTCGGGAAAGCGTGCCGTGGCGAGGCTGATGTGGCCCTTCAAAACCCGCGTGAAGCGGTCCTTCATCTCGGCCGTTGGGGTGCCGATGATCATGGTGCGGGTGACATCGGTGGTGCCGTCAGGATATTGCCCGCCAGAATCGATGAGATAGATCTCCCCTGCGCGGATGGGACGGTTACTGCTGCGGGTCACGCGATAATGTGGCAGTGCCGCGTGCTCGCCGGCCGCGGAGATCGAATCGAAGCTGAGATCGGTGAGCGCACCATTATCGCGCCGATAGCCCTCGAGAATTTGCGCGGCTTCGATTTCGCTGAGCGTGCCCTTGGCCGCTTCACGCGCCATGAAGGCGAGAAACCGCGACAGCGCCGCGCCATCACGGATATGGGCCTTGCGGGCACCCTGGATTTCAACCGGATTCTTGCAGGCTTTGGGCAGCTGGCAGGGATCGGCGGCGCGGCGGAGGTGGGCGCCGGCCTTTTCCAGACGGTCAAAAATCGCCGCCGCTGTGTTGGCTGGATCGGCCAGCACGGTCTTGGCCGCAAGGCGGTCAAGCGCCGCGGTAAATGCCTGCGGTGCGTGCAGCCGCACGGTATTGCCCAGATGCTGATCAAGCTCGGCCGAGCGCTTGGCCGGATCGATGAACAGATCAGCCGATCCATCGGCATGTTGCAGGGCAAAGGCAAGCGAGAACGGGGTGTGGGGGACATCCGCACCACGGAGGTTGAAGAGCCAGGCGATGGAATCGCCAAGCGTGATGACGGCGCTGTCGATTCCCTTGGCCTTGAGCTCCTCGGCAATGCGCGTGCGCTTGGACTGGGCGCTTTCGCCAGCGAGATTGAGCGGGTGGGGTTTGGCCTTGGCGCTGGGTGGCGCCGGGCGATCCAGCCACACCGCATCGATGGGATTGTCGTCGGTGGCAATCAGAATGACGTCGGCCTTTTGCGCTGCTGCCTGCAGCCGCTCGCGTTCAGCCTGGGGATGCAGCCATGGATCATAGCCAAGGCGGGTTTTGGCGCGGACCTGGGTTTCGATGAAACCGGCGAGACCCTCGCTGACAAGCTCGCGTGGTTCGAACAGGCGGGTGTCGGTCTGCTGACGAACCTGCAGCGTATAGCGGCCATCGACAAAGACTGCCGCCCGCTCCTTGAGCACGAGCGCCGCGCCAGCTGAACCCGTAAAGGCGGTCAGCCACGCCAAGCGTTCGGCAGAGGGGGGCAGGTATTCGCCCTGGAATTCGTCGGCGTGGGGAACCACAAAGCCGTCAAGTCCGCGGCGGTTGAGCTCGAGGCGCAACGCGGCAAGGCGCGGCGCCACGGTTGCGGCATCGGACTGGTCTTCGAAACGCTGCAGGGATTGATTGTCCATCTGAAGGTCCTGAACGGGGTTGTCGTCAAGAGGGCAGCAGGCACGCCAGGTGCCGGTCGCGATGCTGCCGCTGACACAAGGGATTGCCCGAAGAGCCTAGCTCCGGGCGTTGCGCAGCACCAGCGCCGACCAGCTGCCGTCACGATAAATCTGCGTGAGCACGAGCCCCTGCGCACGGTAATAGCTCAAGACCAGATTTTCCTGCCAGCGCAACAGGCCGGACAGTACGACGATCGCCTTGGGCGCCATGGCCGCCGCGATCTGCGGCGCAAGACGGGTCAGGGGGTCGGCAAGGATGTTGGCGAGAATGAGATCGAAGGGCGCTTCCTCGCGCAGCTGAGGATGCAGCAGCCCGTCCGCACAGAGCGTGCGCAGCAAGGGTTCAACGCCATTGGCGCGGGCATTGTCCCGGGCGATGGCGACCGACACAGGATCGATGTCGCTGGCTATCACCGGACGGCGCCAGAGTTTGGCCGCACCAATGCCCAAAAGGCCAGTACCGCAGCCCAGATCAAGGACGTTGTAGAAGGCGCGCTTGCGCGCCAGGTGACTGAGCGTGGCAAGACACAGGGCGGTGGTTTCATGATGACCGGTGCCAAAGGCCATGCCCGCTTCGATGCGGATGGGAATGACACCAAAGGGTACGGTTCCAGCATCATGGGCGCCAAAGACAAAGAAGCGGCCGGCGCGTACCGGCGGCAGGCCTTCCTGTGAGAGCTTGATCCAGTCGATATCCGCCAGCAGCTCAACCTCCAGCGGGTGGCCAATCAGCCGGGACAGCCAGGTGCCATCGGGTCGATCGCTATAAAGCGCCTCCACCACTGCAACGTCTAGGAAGGGATCCTCACTGACCAGGACCGCCTGGGGTCGAGGCGGCGCCAGTTCCAGGAGGGCGCAGACATTGGCGCTTTCGGCTTTGCCAAGCTGAACCGAGGCCTTCCATAAAGGTGGGGTGATCACGTGGCAGGGCTCCGAAGAAAACCGGGCGACAGCGGGCGATGGGATTGATGTTACCTTTAGGCCCTGGTGACAAAACTGTCGATCACCCGCTTTTCGCCGGCTTTGTCGAACTCGACCGTCAGCTTGTTTCCTTCGACGAAGCGGACCTCGCCATAGCCGAATTTCTGGTGAAATACCCGTTCGCCGCGCCCGTAATGCGACTGGCCCGGATCGCTCGTCTGCAGCGTATGGGCCTGGGCTTCAATGGTCGGCGGACGGCTGCGCACGGTGCCATAGCTGGCGCGATTGGCCTGGGCACGTTTCCAGCCTGGGCTGTCATAACCGCTGGTGAAGCTCTCCGCCGGATCATTGTCGCGGAATCCCGAAAAGCCGCCGTAAAAACCTTCATTGACCACGGCGTCGAGTTGGTCCTGCGGCAGTTCCGATAAAAAGCGCGACGGCAACGAGCTCTGCCAGGAGCCATGCACCCGCCGATTGGCCGCAAAAGAAATACGCACGCGCAAGCGTGCGCGGGTCAGGCCGACATAGGCAAGCCGGCGTTCCTCCTCCAGTCCGGCAACACCGCTTTCGTCCATGGTTCGCTGGCTGGGAAACAGCCCTTCCTCCCATCCGGGCAGGAACACGGTATCGAATTCGAGCCCCTTGGCCGCATGCAGGGTCATGATGCTGAGCCGATCCTCGCTGTCGCTCTGGGCGGTCTCCATCACCAGGCTAACATGCTCCAGAAAGCCGCCCAGGGTCTCAAACTCTTCCATCGACCGGATCAGTTCCTTGAGGTTTTCAAGCCGTCCGGGTGCATCGGGTGACTTGTCGGCCTTCAGCATGTCGGTATAGCCGCTTTCATCGAGGACGATTTCGGCAAGGTCGGTGTGGGGCAGCTGCCGGGCCTGTTCACTCCAGCGCGCGAACATGCGGGCAAGCTCGCTGAGTGCCCGCCGTGCCTTGGGGGTGATGGCCTCGCTCGCCGCCATCTCGTGGGCGGCGGTAAGCAACGGCAAGCCCCGTTCGCGGGCCACCTGCATCAGCGTGGCAAGACTGGCATCGCCGATGCCGCGCTTGGGCCGATTGACGATGCGCTCAAAGGCAAGATCATCGTCGCCCTGGGCGATGAGACGCAGATAGGCAAGTGCGTCACGGATTTCTGCACGCTCATAAAAGCGCGGGCCACCGATGACGCGATAGGGTAGCGCCAGGCTGAGGAAACGGTCTTCGAACTCACGCATCTGGAAGGAGGCCCGCACCAGCACCGCCATCTGGGCATAAGGATGGCCGCCACGGTGCAGATCCTCGGCATCGGCGGCGACGGCCCGAGCTTCTTCCTCGGCATCCCAGACCCCGCAAACGCGGATCTTTTCGCCACTGTCGCCTTCGGTCCACAACGTCTTGCCCAGGCGGTCCTGGTTGGCCGCGATGAGGCCGGAGGCCGCCGCCAGGATGGTGCCGGTAGAGCGGTAGTTGCGCTCCAGGCGGATCACCTTCGCGCCGGGAAAATCATGTTCGAAGCGCAGGATGTTTTCGACTTCAGCACCGCGCCAGCCATAGATCGACTGGTCATCGTCGCCGACCACGCAGAGATTGCCGCGCGTACCGGCCAAAAGCTTCAGCCACAGATACTGGACGACATTGGTGTCCTGATATTCGTCGACCAGCATGTAATGAAAGCGCTCGCGATACTGCGCGAGCACGTCGGGGTGGTTGCGCAGGATACTGAGGGTTTCAAGCAAAAGATCGCCAAAGTCGGCGGCATTGAGCTCCTTGAGACGAAGCTGGTAGGCGGCATAGAGCTTCTTGCTCCGGCCCATGGCAAAGCCCTGACCGTCGTCAGCGGAGAGGTCCTCGGGCCGCAGGCCGCGATTTTTCCAGCTGTCGATCAGGCCCGCGAGGGTTCTGGCCGGCCAGCGCTTCTCGTCGATATTTTCGGCCGCAAGGACCTGCTTGATGAGGCGCAGCTGGTCATCGGTGTCAAGAATTGTGAAATTTGGCTTCAGTCCGGCAAGTTCGGCATGCTGGCGCAGCATGCGCGCGGCAATGGAATGGAATGTGCCCAGCCATTGCATGCCCTCGACCACTCCGCCGATCAGCAGGCCGATCCGCTCCTTCATTTCACGGGCGGCCTTGTTGGTGAAAGTGACGGCCAGGATCTGGCCCGGCCAGGCCCGGCGCGTGGCCAGGATGTGGGCGAGACGGGTGGTGAGGACCCGGGTTTTGCCCGTACCCGCCCCCGAGAGCACAAGCACCGGACCATCGACCGCAAGCACGGCCTGGCGCTGCTCGGGATTGAGCCCGCGAAGATAGGCCGGCTCCTGGCGGGTCTTGTCTTCGAAGACAACATCAAGCGGGTCGTGGTAGCGGGGCAGGCCGTCGGAATCTGGGATCATGCCACCAAAATAGACATCAGCCGGGAGGCTGTCATCCATTCTGGCGAGAACTTTTGGCGAGAACTTCTTTCACCCGCACCGTGGCGCGAAAATCCATGGCCGCCGCCACATGGCCGCATCCTGCTCCCGGCGAGGGGGCACGCCCGGGTAACGGCCTTTTTTTGCGGATCTAAAGCGCATAGCCCAGTCGCAACCACAGCATCCGCGCATTGAGCAGGAAGAACGACTGGCTGCCGAATTCGCTCGCACTGACCGCCGGACGCTGGTCGGTGAGATTGGTTCCTTCCAGGGCAAGGTCATACCTGCCGAAACGATATCCCAGCGTGGCGGCGAGGGTGGTGAAGCCCGGCACGGGGGCTATGTTCTCTTCATCGAGGTAGCGTCGTCCGACATAATTGACGACGAGGGTCCCGTTCAGTCCCCGGGACGGGGTGTAGAGAAGGCCCAGCGATGCCAGGTAATGCGGCGAGAGGGTGAGTTGGCGCCCGGCCACATCGACGCTGCTGACCCCATTGAAAAACATATAATGTCCGAAGCGATCGTCATGATAGGCGAGGGAGGCGGAGAGGGCGAGATCAGCCATCAGCTGGTAGTGCGCCTGCGCATCAATACCCTTGAGCTGCTCATGGGCCGCATTGGTCAAAAGACCGGAGGGCAAGGGAACAACAAGGTTCTGGAAGTTTTCC
>JAKAVI010000030.1 GCA_021817355.1 Pseudomonadota bacterium
GAAGATCTTCGCCTTTGTTGGTAAGGCAATGGCCGCTGCTGGGCTTTAGTTTGTCCAAGTAGAGGGGGCTTGCATTTTCCCCTGCCCTCATGGTCCAACCAGTTCATGACAGATAGCCCGCGTGACATCGCCACCCTTGTTTCCATCATGGCACGCTTGCGGGACCCCAAGGACGGTTGCCCTTGGGACCTCGCGCAGAGTTTTTCCTCGATCGCACCCTACACCATCGAAGAGGCCTACGAAGTTGCTGGAGCGATCGGCGACGAGGATTGGGCCGCGTTAAAGGAAGAACTAGGCGACCTTTTATTTCAGGCCGTGTTTCATGCTCGTATGGCCGAGGAACTTGGCGTATTCAGGTTTGCCGATGTCGTAGAATCTGTTGTAACCAAGATGATACGACGCCATCCTCATGTTTTTGGACATAAGCGGGACATTACTACCCCCCACGAACAGGCAATCGCTTGGGAGGGGCACAAAGCTCGCGAACGTCAGGAAAAAGCTTCTGGCGGCAATGGGTTGCTCAGCGATGTACCAGACGCCCTGCCCGCCCTGATGCGCGCCTTGAAACTGCAAAAACGTGCCGCAACGGTTGGCTTTGATTGGGATAGCCCTGAGCGGGTGCTCGACAAGGTGCGCGAAGAGGCAGACGAAATCGTCACAGCCCGCCGCACGGGCGCCACCGACGACGAAGTGGCAGGTGAAATTGGAGATCTGCTGTTTGTAATAGTCAACCTGGCACGCCACCTAAAAGTGGATCCAGAAGAAGCACTAAGGCGGACAAATTCCAAATTTATCAAGCGGTTTTCGATAATTGAGAAGACTATACATGAACAAGGGCGCAGCTTGGAGGAGACCGAGCTGTCCGAAATGGAAGAGCTCTGGCAACAAGCAAAGCTAAGCGAATAAGCGGGTATCAACCCCAACCATCAGGTGCGAGGCAAAGAGGTTGAATATTATCATGAACCTAGAGGGTTGTGCTGGCTAAAAGCAACCTATTGCAGGGTTCTGTCTGAAGCTGTTCAGGCCATCGGGTTGGGCTTTAGACCGCCGGTATTATTTTTAGCCTTTCCCCAAACCGTAAGGTAAAGCGCTCCAGCTCTTGCGGATCAACAGCAACTTCGAGCTGAGGCCCATCTTCGGTATCAAGACGTGTGAGAACATGTGCGTGCGCATAGCTCCATGCGAGGCCTTCACCGTCTCCAGCGTCAAGCTGCAAACGGAGGACAAGTCTTTCTCTGCCCAGCAGTGAAGCAATGCGCCCAAGCAATACATCGAGCCCCACACCGCCCAGCGCTGAAATTGCGATGGGTCCGCCTGAGTCAATCCGGTTCTGCTCCAGGAGCCCTTCTCGCGCTTCAAGAGGAAGCAAATCGATTTTGTTCAAGGCCTCGATGAGCAACCGCTCACCGCCTGTATCAATACCCAGGTCGGAAAGAACCTTCAGTACATCAACCTTTTGCGCCTCGCTCTCGAGATGGGATGCATCTCGTACATGCACAATTAAATCCGCCTCCAGTACCTCCTCGAGGGTGGCACGGAACGCAGCGACGAGCTCGGTGGGCAGGTCGGAGATAAAACCTACAGTGTCGGAGAGAATCGCCTGACGACGGTCGGGTAACTTGATCGCGCGCATGGTGGGATCGAGGGTGGCAAAGAGAAGATTCTCGGCCATCACCTGCGCCTTGGTCAGTGTGTTAAAGAGCGTTGACTTGCCCGCATTGGTGTAACCCACGAGAGCGACGATGGGGTATGGTACGCGTCGGCGGGCCTGACGATGCAATCCGCGCGTCCGTTTGACACTTTCCAGCTCCTTGCGGATCTTAGCCAGACGCTCTCCAATCAGCCGGCGATCGGTTTCGATCTGGGTTTCTCCGGGGCCTCCAAGAAAGCCAAAACCCCCGCGCTGCCGTTCAAGATGGGTCCAGCTCCGAACTAGTCGGCTACGCTGGTATGTCAAATGAGCCAATTCGACCTGCAGACGTCCCTCTCGGGTTTTTGCTCGTTCTCCAAAAATCTCCAGAATCAGAGCCGTACGATCGACAACCTTTGTTTGCCATGCGCGCTCAAGATTGCGCTGCTGCACCGGAGACAATTGTGCGTTGACAACGACAACTTCCGGTTCGAGCTCAAGCACCGCTTTGGCAATTTCATCGAGCTTGCCGCTGCCGATAAGCGTCGCAGGCACCGGGCGGGCAATATTCACGATTTGGGCTGCAGCCACGATTAAACCGATCGCCGCGGTCAGACCAACCGCTTCATCAAGGCGGGCCTCGGAGTCCCGCCAAGCTGAATCTACAGCGCTACGGCCTTTGAAAGCGATGTGTAGGACGATCGCCCGGCGCGCAAGAGACGGGTTATTGGGGCCGGGCTGGTTCAGGCCGATTCCAGTGCCGTGATCTCTGCGTCCTGCAACTGGATGGGAGCCAGCGGCATGACGGTCGAGATCGCGTGCTTGTAAACGAGCTGTACCTGTCCGTCCCGGCGAAGCAGAACACAAAAATTGTCGAACCAAGTAATGTTGCCCTGCAGTTTTACCCCGTTGACCAAAAAGATCGTCACAGGTGCCTTTGCTTTACGCACGGCGTTGAGGAAGGTGTCCTGCAGATTTTGTTGTTTTTCACTCATGGGTGGACCCAATTTTCCGGCCTGTAGCCTCGGCCGCGGTTGTGTGGCTCGAAGCAAATATAGACCAACATAGGGTGATTTGCTGCAGAAGCGAAAGGGTTAGCCTAGATAGTTTTACCTAAAGAGTGGATCTACGCCGCGCCAAATCCGCATAAAGGCATTGAATTCGTTGGCTTATCGGGCCCGGCCGGCGCTCTCCAACGGGTATACCATCCAGCTCCACGACGGCGGTGGCGCCGAGCGTTGCCGCAGTTAGAAAAATTTCCCGCGCCGACTTCGCCTCCTGAAGGGTAAATTTGCGCTCCGTGATTCGCATTTGGGCCTCGGCCGCAGCGTCCATTATCACCCTCCGCGTTACCCCGGGTAAAATGTCATGAGAGAGGTTGCGGGTTATGATCTCCCCCTCCTTGGTCACGATCCAGACATTGGTTGAGGCGCCCTCGGTTACATACCCTTCCTGGTCGAGGAGAATGGCTTCAAAGGCGCCCTGGCGGCGGGCTTTCGTTTTGGCTAGGGTGTTTGGGAGCAAGGCGGTCGATTTGATGTCACGCCGCGCCCAACGCTCGTCCTGATGGCTGATCGCGCTCACCCCGTTCTGGCGCCGGCTCACGAGCGATGCCGGGTTCACCGGACGGGCAGTCAGTATTAGGGTCGGCCGAAGTCCGGACGGTGCAGCGTGGTCGCGGCGAGCAATGCCGCGGGTCACCTGAAGATAGATGATGCCGTTGCGCAGTCTATTACGGCGTGCCAGTTCGCGGAACACGAGCTTAAGAGACGCGCGGGCCATCGGCATCGGGATGTTGAGCTCACGCAATGAACGTTCAAGGCGATCAAGGTGCTCCTCTTCATCTAACAGCCGCCATTCGATGATAGCGCAGACCTCGTAAACCGCATCGGCAAACTGCAATCCGCGGTCCTCAACATGCACTCCGGCGATCGCATGCGGGAGATATGCACCATTGACGTATGACCAGCGTGCGGATGGCATGCGCTGAGACCAGCCATGAAATTGGGGGATTGCCATGTTCAAACGTTCGCAAGTTGGTCGCGAGGCCCCCCAGCAAGCTGAGCTGTGCCTCCATTGGTACCTACACCAAGTGATTTAAGCTTACGATGCAACGCCGAGCGCTCCATGCCAATGAAAGCTGCTGTCCGCGAGATATTTCCTCCGAAGCGGTTGATCTGAGCCAACAGATATTCGCGTTCAAATATCTCTCGCGCCTCGCGCAAGGGAAGTGAGATCACGAGGTCGCCTCTGCCGCCATTATTCCAGGGGGCGGCAGTGCCCAGATCAGCAGGCAGTAAGTCTGCCGAGATTGCCTGGGTAGCATCGTCACTTGAAAGAATCAAAAGACGTTCCACGACATTCCGTAGCTGACGAACATTACCAGGCCAGTCATGAGCCTGCAGTACCGCCATGGCGTCATCGCCGATGTCGCGTAACGGCAGCCCTCCCCCTACTGATAACCGCTTCATAAAATGGCTAACCAGCAAGGGAATATCATCGCGCCGTTCCGCGAGTGAGGGAACGCGCACCGGAACAACATTAAGACGATGGTAGAGATCCTCGCGGAAACGCCCAGCAACAATTTCCGAACGCAGATCGCGAACTGTGGAGGATACCACACGAACATCAACCTGAACGCGTGAGGTGCCACCCACCCGCTGAAATGTCTGTTCTACCAGTACGCGCAGGATTTTTCCTTGCGTTTCCAACGGCATGTCAGATACTTCGTCGAGAAACAGGGTGCCGTTATGGGCAAGTTCGAACAACCCGATCTTACGCGGGCCATCCCCACCCTCTTCGCCAAATAGTTCGATCTCAATTCTCTCGGGCGCCATTATGGCGCAATTGATTGCCACGAACGCATTGGCACTTCGCCGTGAGTGGGCGTGAATCAACCGCGCGACCATCTCCTTGCCGGAGCCGGAGGGACCGGTAATCAATACCCGGCTTCCCGTAGGAGCAATCTTGTCAACGTTCTGGCGCAACTGCGACATGCACGAAGATTGGCCGATCATGTCCATGTCATCCCCGGCACGTAGCTTCAACTCTTCGATTTCACGTTTGAGGCGAGCAGACTCAAGGGCCCGTTCGCAGACATGAATAAGTCGATCGGATTTGAACGGCTTTTCGATGAAATCATATGCGCCCTTCTTGATCGACGCGACAGCCGTCTCAATTGTTCCGTGCCCGGAAATCATAACCACCGGCAAGTCAGGGTAATCGCGCTTCAAATTATCCAGAATCTGAATTCCGTCGAGACGGCTTCCTTGAAGCCAAATATCCAGAATGACGAGCTGGGGACGCCGTTGTCGTACGGCATTCAAAGCTGAATCTGAGTCGCCGGCCACTCGGGTCTCGAACCCCTCGTCCTTAAGTATGCCCGCAATTAGATCACGGATGTCTTCTTCGTCGTCGACAACCAAAATCTCAGGCGCGATCCGCGATCCGTGCTTGCTCATGCTCGCCTTCCATTTCCGCTGTCCGACCCATCGGATGTTGCAGCGGTAGCGTGATGCTGACTTGCGCCCCTATTCCATCATCGGACCGGTCGCCGAGCGCAATTTCGCCACCATGGTCCTCAATTATCTTGCGCACTATGGCAAGACCTAGGCCTGTGCCCTTGGCCCTCGTCGTTACGTAGGGCTCGGTAAGCCTATTACGATGTTCTGCAGGAAGGCCGATGCCGTTATCGGCGATCTGCAAGCGCAGCTGTGCGTCCTGCACCTTCGCAGTGATATCAATATGGGGAGCAAATTCCTCTCCCTTTGCAAGGCGGGCTGCAATTGCTTCAGTAGCGTTTTTAAGGACATTTGTCAGTGCTTGTGAAAGCAATCGGCCATCACACACAATGCGTATAGGATCAGCTGGAACAGCTATCAGAAACTCGATCTGTGGGTTTGCCACTCGCTGCAGGAATACAGACTGTTGTAGCAATTCCTGAAAATTCTGTGATGCCATTACAGGTGCAGGCATGCGGGCAAACGATGAGAATTCATCAACCATGCGACCGATGTCACCAACCTGGCGGATGATCGTGTCCGTACACTGCGCGAAGATCTCCGGGTCAGTTTCAACCTCTCGCGTGTACTTTCGTTTTAGGCGTTCGGCCGACAACTGGATTGGCGTCAGTGGGTTTTTGATTTCATGCGCGATGCGGCGAGCGACATCTGCCCATGCCGCAGTTCGTTGTGCCGAAACCAAATCCGTTATGTCGTCAAATGTAGCCACGAAGTCACCGGCGGAGTCACTGTCAACCTGCACGCTCAGCGTCTGTGTTGCGCCAGCGCGCTTGACCATAACTTCACCACTAGCTCGGCCCACAGGCTCGCCCATTGCTTTGCGAATCAATCCGGCAAGCTCTGGTACCGTCTCGGAATAGTGATGACCCTCCATTTCCTCCGGCGTGGCGTTGAGAAGTCGCGCTGCAGCGCGGTTTACAAGCGTGATCAAACCCTCGGAATTGAGGCCAATCACCCCAGCCGAAACTCCGGCTAAAACGGCTTCCATGAAGCGGCGGCGTGCGTCAATCTGGTGACTAGCGGCAATGAGTTCGTCACGCTGAGCAGAAATCTGCATTGTCATCCGATTGAACGCGTGTCCCAGCCGACCAAGCTCATCATCTTGATGTGTCAGGCTAACCTGAGCCCGCAAGTCACCGTCGGAGACGCGCTGGGCGGCACCAATCAGCTGTGAAATCGGATTAACAAGCTCCTTCGCGGCCCATATTCCAAGCCATACCGCCACCAGAAGAATCAACAATGACGCGATGCCGTAAAGCAACGCAAATACAAGTTCGACATCTGCCCTATTCTGCTTCAGCCGGTTGTACTCGGCGACAGTATCGGTCGTGCGCTGGAAGTAATTCAAAACCTGAGGGTCGATGGGCCTCACTACTAGCAGATAGGCATCGGTGAACATCGGCAAGCGGATAAGGGCTCTTTCGATACCGAGCTTGCTGCTGGCGTCGATTACCACCTTGCCTTTGGCTGCTTCAGAAAAGTTTGCGCGTGATGGCAGTGTTGGTGTTTTTAGCGCCTGAGATGATTGGATGGGTATGGTGCTACCGATGATCCTGCCCTTGGAACTCAGAATATAGGAGGCCAAAATCCCGCGATCATTGGTTATGTCCTGTAGCTTGGCAAACAGAAGCGGAGTGTTGACCTTCCCGCCCTGATACAGCTGCTGATCTTGAGCGATCGCATTGGCTGTAGCCACCGCGTCGGTTGAAATCACTGTCTCGTGGTCATGCTCATAGTCCTCCGCCACCTGAATCGCGCTACTCAGTGCGGACTGAACCCGGGTCGAGAACCATGCTTCCATTCCGAGATTAAGTGTTACGGCTGCGAAAACCGCGACGAGAATGGTCGGGACAATGGCAACTGCGGCAAATAAAGCCACCAGTCGAACGTGCAGGCGCGCTCCGGCAATGCCGGAGCGGCGCTCAGCCCAAAGTTTGGCGAGGCGCCAAGCAATAAGCCCGCCCAAAGTCAGGACGAGAATAAAATTGACAAGCATGACCGCGATAAGACCGGCCGTGCTCAGCGACAATGGGATGAGGCCGGTCAGCAACGCGTAGGTCGCCATGCCGGACAGAACGCTGAGGATGGCGACTGCAAACGCAATCAACGATGGCCGGGAGGCCGTCGCCAACTGGGTCAAAATCCTGCCCCGCGGGTTCTCGATCGTGCTGGTCGCTGCCATCCAGTTCCTAATCACGCCAACGCGTGAAGTTCCAAAGGAGGGCGTAGTGTAGCGAAGACACAGCCTGTTGCAAGAATGCTGCGTGCCACAATCGCAACAGACGTCCCCGCGGAGCTGGCCACCTCAGCCGCTCTTGACGCCCTTCATCAGGTCCAGTCCGAGCTCGCGCAATTTCTTGCGCAAGGTATTGCGGTTAAGACCAAGCAGATGGGCGGCCTTTATTTGGTTACCCCTGGTCGCTGCGAGTGCCAGGGAGAAGAGCGGCCGCTCCACTTCGACGAGAACCCGGTCATAAAGGCCCGGCGGTGGCAGTTGAGGTGCGTGCTCGGCAAAGACGCCGGCCAGCTGCCTCTCAAGAAGTTCGGCCAGAGAGGCGACCTCCGCGTCCTCCGACGGACGCAGGCGCACCGGCTCATTCAGCTCCCCAGAGACGGCATCGGCTGTGATGGTCTCGCCCGGATGCAAGACCGCAAGACGGCGAATGACATTCTCAAGCTCACGGACATTGCCCGGCCAGCGGTACCGTTTCAAAAGCTCCAGGCCGTCCATATCGAGCCTTTTTGCGGGCAGGTTTTCCTCCTCGGCCTTGCGGAGGAAGTGGCGGACAAGGTCGGGGATATCCTCAGCCCGTTCGCGCAAGGGCGGCAGACGCAAGGGCACAACATTGAGGCGGTAATAAAGATCTTCGCGAAACAGCCCCTGGGTAATAAGTTGGCGCAGATCACGATTGGTCGCGGCAATGATGCGGACATCGGTCCTGATCGCTAGCCGCCCACCAACCGTGGTGTATTCACCCTGCTGCAAGACTCTGAGCAGTCGCGTCTGGGCCTCCAGAGGCATGTCACCGATTTCGTCGAGGAACAGTGTGCCCCCTTCGGCCTGCTCAAAACGCCCTATGCCCCTGTGAGTGGCCCCGGCAAGGGCTCCCCGCTCGTATCCGAAGAGCTCGCTTTCCACGAGTTCCTTTGGAATCGCAGCCATGTTGACAGCGACAAAGCTCCCTCGCCGGCGCTTGCCGTAGTCGTGAAGTGCACGCGCCACCAACTCCTTTCCCGTACCGCTCTCTCCGGTGATCATGACGGTTAAGTCAGTCTGGGTCAGGCGAGCGATGATGCGATAGATCTCCTGCATCGCAGGGGACCGTCCTATCAGTGGCAATCGTTCCTCGGCGCCTTCCTCAGAAATGGCGCTGGTCTGCGCTTGTGGTAATTCAAGTGCCCTTTTAACAACTGCAATTAAATCTTTGAGATCAAATGGTTTTGGAAGATAGTCAAATGCTCCGCGTTCGGCTGCGGTGATAGCCGTCAGAATGGTATTTTGTGCGCTCATGATGATTACCGGCAATTCTGGCCGGTGGCGTTTGATGCGCGGGATAAGGTCAAATCCGCTCTCGTCGGGGAGCACGACGTCACTGATCACGACATTGCCCTCGCCGGCCATCACCCAACGCCAAAGTCCTGCAGCGGTTGACGTTGTTCTGACGTCGTACCCTGCCCGTCCTAAGGCCTGGGAAACCACGGTTCGGATGGCAGAATCATCGTCGGCAACAAGGACTTGACCTTTGGTCATGGGTGCTCACGTGCTTGGGGCAAAAGGATACGAAAAAGGGTTCTGCCAGGCCCGGAGTCACATTCTATGACCCCGCCATGATCGCCGATGATCTTTGCAACCAAGGCCAGTCCAAGGCCCGAACCGCGTAATTTAGTTGTCACGAATGGGTCGAATATGTGTGGCAGCAGGTCTGCCGGGATACCACTGCCATTGTCCCGTACAGTCACTTCGAGCGGAACACTGATGCTACCGGGTCCGGCGCGCATCCGCATTCCCGGTCGGTAGGCGCTCGTCAGAACGATCTCGCCACCATCCTCGGCGACCGCGTCCGCCGCATTTCTCACAAGGTTGAGAAAGGCTTGTACCAGGCTGTCGAAGTCGCCCAGAACGGGTGGCAATGAGGGGTCAAACGATTCGCTGAACTTGACGTGACGGGCGAAGCCCGATATCGCCACCTTGCGAACACGGTCCAGCACCTCGTGAATGTTGACGGCGTCTTGTGCAGCCACATGGGTGTCGCCGAAAGCTTCCACGCGGTCGATGAGGCCGCGGATCCGGTCACTTTCCGCGCAGATTAGCTCGGTAAGATTGCGTTCCTGCACCGGTACCGCCTCCTCCAGGAGCTGGGCGGCGCCACGGATGCCTGCGAGGGGATTTTTGATTTCATGGGCCAGGACCGCCGCCATACCGGAAAGAGAACGAACCGCGCCACGATGCAGAATTTGGCGGTCAAGCCGGTGTGCCAGTCCGCGCTCCTGAAGCATCAACACC
>JAKAVI010000062.1 GCA_021817355.1 Pseudomonadota bacterium
ACCGTCACGGGGATCGTGACGAGCGCTAGACTGGTCGCCCGGCGCGGCAAGCCGCGCCGGGCCGGGACTTTCACGCTCGTGTCCGCGGTTTGCGGCCAATACCCAGATGCTGGCGCCAGAGCTTGGAGGGGATCTCTTCAACGGCGCCTTCGGGGAGTTGCCCCAGATGAAAGGGGCCATATTGGATGCGGATCAGGCGGGCGACCTTGCAGCCCAAATGTTCCATGAGCCGCTTGATTTCCCGATTTTTGCCTTCCTTCAGACGGACCTGGACCCAGGAATAAGGTCCCTTGCTGCGTTCCAGGTCGGCCACTACCGGTCCATAGCGTACGCCATCGACGGTGATGCCTTCGGCCAGCCGGTCGAGTGTAGCCTGGTCGATCCGGCCGAACAGCCTGACCCGGTAGGTGCGCAGGAGCCCGGCGGAGGGGTGTTCGAGGCGGCGGGCGATTTCGCCGTCATTGGTGAGGAGTAGTAAACCCTCAGAATTAACGTCCAAGCGTCCCACTGACAGTACCCGCGGCAGACCTGTCGGCAGATTTTGGAACACGGTCGGCCTTGCCTGCGGATCCCGATGTGTGGTCACAAGACCGGCTGGCTTGTGATAGCGCCAAAGGCGGGTCTGCTCTGGCTCCGCGATCGGTTTGCCATCGACCGCGACCAGCGCCGGGCCCGTGATTTTGGTGGCGGGAGTAGAGACGGTCTCTCCATTGAGCGTCACCCGACCTTCACCAATCAGCTTCTCGGCGTCGCGCCGCGAGCATACGCCGGCCCTGGCCATGACCTTGGCTATCCGTTCGCCCTTATTGTCAGTGTCGTCCATTTGGATTGCTCACTTTGGCGGAAGGGATTATCGCGTAAAGCTCTGACGCAGCGCAGGCAAGGGTTATGAACGACGAGGCGGCCATGATGGTGGCCATGGAAGAGGCGCGGCAGGCGGCTGGGCGCGGGGAAGTCCCGGTCGGTGCGGCGTTGACCGATGCCGATGGCGTGCTGCTTGCCCGTACCGGTAATCGCATTCTTCAGCTGCGGGATCCGACCGCCCACGCGGAAGTTTTGGCGCTGCGTGAAGCGGCACTGCGGCTGGGCAATGAGCGGCTGAATGGCACCACGCTTTATGTCACGCTTGAGCCTTGTGCGATGTGCGCGGGGGCGATCAGCCTTGCGCGTATCGCCCGGCTCGTCTTTGCCGCGGAAGATCCGAAGGGCGGGGCGGTGCTCCATGGGCCACGGTTTTTCACTCAGACAACGTGTCATCATCGCCCCCAGCTGAGCCAGATGCGCGATCAGGCTGAGGCCGCGGGCGGCTTGCTCAGGGAGTTTTTTCGCGCGCGGCGCACCTAGGCCCGCAAGGTCGTTGAATGGATAACGGTACCGTGTGCAGGCAAACGGATGAGGGTGCCGTCATGACCCAGTTCGACGCCGTTCGGTCGCACAGCCCCGACACCGTTCAGAAATAGTCGCTCAGCGACATTATTCGGCAGCATGGGAACCATATGCGTGAGAACAAGCAGGCGCGCACCTGCAGCGTTGGCGATTTGGGCAGCGTCAACGGGGCTGGCATGATAGCCGGGGATATCCTGCATGATTTTGGCGGTGCGCGGATTTCCGGTCGCAGTCATGGCTTCTTCCAGCGCCTTTACCATCTGTGGGTTGAGTGCATCATGCACCAGAACGTCTGCGCCCATTGCGGCATTGGCAAGATTGTGATCGGCGGCGGTATCACCTGAGATCACGATACAGCGGTCCTTATAGTCGAAGCGATAGCCATAGGCGGGTTTGACGGGGTCGTGTTGCACGCGGATAGCGGTAATTTTTAGACCGTCCGCCTCAAACACTACACCTGTGTCATCATCCGACGGAATCGTCACGGTGATCGCCTCCATCCCCGCGGTGCGGGGGGTAAGCAGATCCGCGCCGTGGTGGATGGTGCGATAGGCCGAGTCATATGCGTAGGCCTGGTTGAAACCAGCGACGACCCGCTCGATGCCCGGAGGACCGTAAACTTTGAGCGGCGCACCGCGTCCCGCGACCCAGCTCTGCAGATTAATTTCGCCGAGCTCGGCAATGTGGTCGGAGTGAAAATGGGTAATGAGCACCGCGTCCAGCTGGGTAAGCGGCACGCGCCACAGCAGCAGGTTGCGCACGCTTGCAGTGCCGGCGTCGATCACGAAGAACCTGTCACCGGCAGCGACGAGGGCGCTCGGCCCGGCACGGTCGGGATCGGGAAGGGGGGAACCGGTACCGCAAAGCAGGACCGCGAGCTCATTTTTACTGGCAAGGCGCGGACGTTGCCTGCCTGCTCTGCGCCTGGCCAGGCGTTTGAAAAGATAAAGCCCGGCTGAGGCATTGCGTCGGGTCATAATGCCGGTGACCAGAAGGCCGATGCCTCCGAAGCCAAGAGCAACCACGACATTCCACATACGCTACCTTCTTAATTTCAGCCCGCTTTGCTTCAGCCGCCATTCGAGGACATCGATGCGATCTTGGCCAAAAAAGGGTTCGCCCTCGAACACCATGGTCGGAACTCCCCAGTGTCCGGCCGCCGCGTGGGCGCGCTGATTATCCTGGATGATGGCCTCGTATTTCTGAGGTTCCGCTGCTATTGTGGCACGTATCGTGCCAAAATCAAGCCCGGCACGTGCTGCAGCCCGGGCCATGTGTTCGCCCTGGTGCCAGTCCTTAGTCCCACCCCAGATGACGCGGCTGACTTCATCAAGGAAAGCTAGGCCGCAGCCTGCCTCTTCGGCGGCGCAGCCAAGGCGTGTCAGCCAGTGAATATGAGGTTGATCCGGTGTCCCGTGCCTTGTGGCCGGATCGATCTTTACAGGATCTGGACTGGGCCAGCGATAAGCGAGGCCCTGCATCTGGGCGATGCGGGCGGTGTCGCGCAGCAGATAGGGTATCCATTGCGGATGTACATGATCGAAGAACTTGGCCTGACGCACTGCGAGCGGATAGACCGGACGGGCGGTGATCACCAGATCATACCGGCGCGCCAGTTCAACAAGCCGGGGCGTAGCCAGATAGGAATAGGGACTACGGAATGACCAGAATACGTCGAGCTGGAGTGTCACGCGAGCTTCTCCTGGTTTATGCCCTAGATGATACGGCCAGGCGCCGGACCACTGTCAGGAGCCATACGCTTGATCCTGTGCGACGGAACTGACACGCTGTCAATCATGCTGGCGGAAAGGAAGATTGCCAATGAGCCTGATCCTTTATGGAGGCAATGTCTCCCCATTTGTGCGCAAGGTGCGTGTGGTCCTGATCGAAAAGGGAATCGACTACACGCTGGATCCGGTCAATCCCTTCGCACCGCAGCCGGAATTTTTGGCCATCAGCCCGCTCAAGCGTATTCCCGTGTTGCGCGATACCGATCAGCCCGAGCCCAACACGCTGCCTGATTCCAGTGTAATCTGCGATTATCTCGAACACAGATTTCCCGAGCCGGCACTTTATCCCAAAGCCGCGTTTGCACGGGCGCGTGCACTCTGGTTTGAAGAGTACGCTGACAGTGCAGTCGCCGAAACCATTGGTCGCGGACTGTTCTTCGAACGCATCGTCAAACGCATGCTGCGACAGGAACCTGATGAAGCGGTCTGCACCAAAACCCTGACCCAAAGAATTCCACCTCTATTTGATTATCTCGAGCGCGAGATCGGGGCCCGGCAATTCCTTGTGGAGGAGAGTTTTTCGATCGCGGACATCACGGTCGGTTCGATGTTCGTCAATTTTCTGCATGCAGGCGAGGTTCCCTCCAGGGAACGTTGGCCGCAGCTTTCTGCCTATGTGGCACGCATCCACGCGCGCCCGTCCTTTGCAGCCCTCATTGAGGAGGAAAATGGTCTCATTGCGCGCTTTCGCGCGGCCCGGTGAACCATTCATGGAGCAGTCTGCACTGCAATCCGAATGCGACAGCGACCATCGTTTGTCAGCATTGCGGATCTTTTCCTATGTCCTGCCAAACCTTCCTTTGGCAGCACTGGGGCTTCCGATCGTAGTGCATCTGCCTCGTTTTTATGCCAGCCGGCAGATGGGGCTTAGCCTGGCCGCGACGGGGCTCGTCTTCAGCCTGTGCCGCATTGCTGATGTTTTTGTTGATCCGATCATGGGATATGTCAGCGACCGGCTGCACACGCCCATCGGCCGGCGTCGGCCGATGGTTTTGCTGGGAACGCCAATTCTGGCACTGGGAATCTGGATGGTGTTTGTTCCAGGCGGACCGGTCAGCGCGCTTCATCTCAGCCTTTGGCTGTTTCTGATGTATCTGGGCTGGTCGATGGTCACCATTCCCCATCTGTCCTGGGGGGCGGAACTTTCCAGCGATTATCATGAACGCAGTCGCATTTATGGCTGGGCGCAGGTTACGATTATTCTGGGCATGGTCGGAGTGCTCATTATACCGGCGTTTCTGGAACATGCAGGAGGCTATCCCCTGGCTGTCCAGGTTCTGGCTATGGCATGTTTTGCGCTTGTCTTTCTCGTCCCCGCGATTGCACTTGTGGTTGGCGTGGTGCCCGAACCGCCCGTGCTCCTGAAGACCCACGCTCCGCTCTTGCAGACGCTCAGATTTCTGCTGTTCGACGGCGCTCTGCGCCGGGTTATCCTGGCAGATCTGCTAGCCTCGACCTCAGCTGGAGCACTCGGAGCAATGTTTTTCTATTTTGCCGATTTTGCCCTGCGCTTGCGTGTCTGGGCAGGCACTTTGCTTCTTGCCTATTTCATTAGCGGTATCATTTTCGTGCCCGCCTGGATGTGGCTCGCGCGGCACATTGGCAAGGACCGAACCTTGCGGCTGTCGTTTGCCTACACCTTCGTTACGGTCCCGCTTTATCTCCTGTTGCCCGCGGGCCATCTTCTGCCCGCACTGGCCATCATCTTGCTCAGCGGTGCGAACTATGGCGCTCCCACCTTTTTGCTCAGGGCCATGATGGCCGATGTGGCCGATCTTGACACGGCCCATCACGGTGCCGAGCGCGCCGGCGTGATGTATTCGCTTCTGACGCTGACCAACAAGTTCGGTCTCGGCTGGGCAGTGGGCATCAGTTTTGCCATTCTGGCATGGCTCGGGTTTGACCCGAAGCTGCATAATTCCGCGTTGGCGATCGAACACATGCGGCTGTTTTTCATCCTGTGCCCCATTGTCCTGTCTCTTGCCAATCTGTGGCTGCTTGCCGGTTATCCCCTCAATGAAGTGCGTCAGCGCGTTACGCGCTCTGCAGTGGACCAGCAGCGTCGCAGCCAGACAAAGCCCGCTGGCGCCGGGCCCCAAGACGGTCCCCGTTGACAGGCGGAAAGCAACGGCATGATCGAACCCTGCACCTCACCCTCGTCCAAGGGCTGGTAGGCATGGGTGAGGCTTGAGGAGGTGGCGTTCGACTACGAGACGCACGCCATTGGTCCGGGTAAGGCGGTTCAAACCGAGCCCAGGTTTCTAAAAGTCAATCCCGGTGGCCGCATTGCGGCAATCATCGATCGGGATGCCGGCAGTATGGCGGTGTTGGACTGAGGACCTATCTTGATCTACCTCGCAGGATGGCCAGTACAAAGTCCTTCACCGCTCCTTTCATGATACTAACCAGCCTGCGATCGCGCGTCATCAGAATGAATGGCGACGCGTGCTCAAAGTGCTGAATTTAGCTTTGGCCGAAGATGAGGACCTCGCCGGTGATTTTGCCATCGCCAGCCAGCCTGCCGTGACGAGGAACCTGAAGGCAGCGGTCAAACTCGCGCCCGGGCGTCAGGCGAGCGCAATCAACGCCCACACGATGGTCCGAAGCGTCCGCTCCATCCCGCAGGGCTGGGAGGCTCAGAACCAGGGTTGGGTCAGGCTGGGAAACAGCCAGATTATAATCTGCCGTGCGGTCAAAAGCCCGATCCCCGAGCCGATGAAGACGTCGCTCAGGAAATGAGCATTGAGCAGGGCCCGGGTCATGGCGAGATAAAGGGCTATGGCAAACCAGATGGGTGTCAGCGCCGGTATTGTGGCCGAGAGAATGACGGCAGCGCAGAAAATGGTCAGGGCGTGACCGGAAGGAAATGAATCACTCTTGAAGTCGAGGTGAAAGGGCCGAAATCCGTAAAGTCCGAGTTCCAGCTCGTCACGTGGCCGGCGCCGTCCCAGGAGGGTCTTCAAAGTATGCAGGATGATGCTGCCGCTCCCCAGGCTGATCAAAAAGGCGAGTGAGCTGAGGCGCATGTCCCGCAGGACCTCGCTTGGGCCAAAAAGCCGCATCCCAGCCCAGGCCAAAGCCAGGGCGAGGATGGACAGGCCGAGCCAATGGGCCCCCTTGGCCCAGTCGGTGGTGCGCCAGACGGCGATTTCCACACGCCGGTCCACGATGGCGTGGAAAAAATGCACCAACCGCCGATCGACCGTAAAGCTGAGAAGGCCGCCTAGCAGCAGCGCGAATCCGGACCAGAGAAGCATGGCGACGCTGCTTGCCGTGGCTCTCGGTCCAAGTCAATGACGCTGAGGGCTGGCCTGGAGCACTTAAAGGGCGTTAGACTTTCCCACCCGCTATTTTTCAACAGGGGGGTTGCCCCCAAGGAGGACGCTATGGATTTTGACTATTCGCCACGTCAAAAGGAGTGGATGCGCAGGGTGGGCGATTTCATGGATCGCTTCATCTACCCCGCCGAGGCCACCTATTCCGCCCAGATGGCTGAGGCCCGCAAGAAGGGTAACCCCTGGATTGTGATCCCGGTGGTTGAAGAGTTGAAGCAGAAGGCCAAGGCTCAGGGGCTGTGGAACCTATTTCTTAATGAGAGTGAACATGGGGCTGGGCTGAGCAATCTTGAATATGCTCCGCTCTCAGAAATGATGGGCCGGGTAGGCTTTGCCTCCGAAGTATTCAATTGCTCGGCGCCCGACACCGGCAACATGGAAGTACTCGAGCGTTATGGCACGCCCGCTCAGCAGGAAAAGTGGTTGAAGCCACTGCTTGCCGGCGAAATCCGTTCAGCCTTTTGCATGACCGAGCCGGCGGTTGCGTCCTCTGATGCTACCAATATTGCGACCCGCATCGAGCGCAAAGGTGATCATTACGTCATCAATGGACGTAAATGGTGGTCGTCGGGCGTCGGTGACCCCCGCTGCAAGATTCTGATCGTAATGGGCAAGACCGATCCTGAGGCCGAGCGCCACAGTCAGCAATCGCAAATTCTGGTTCCTCTGGATTCCCCTGGTGTAAGCATCAAACGCATGCTGCCGGTGTTTGGCCACGATGATGCGCCGCATGGCCATGGCGAAGTGGCGTTCGAGAACGTCAAGGTGCCGGTGGATAACATGCTCCTTGGCGAAGGGCGCGGTTTTGAAATCGCGCAGGGTCGCCTTGGACCGGGACGCATTCACCACTGCATGCGCACGATCGGGGTGGCTGAGCGGGCGTTGGAGCTGATGTGCACGCGCCTGATGTCCCGCGTCGCGTTCGGAAAGCGGATTTCCGAACACTCGGTGTGGGAGCAGCGTGTTGCCGAAGCCCGCATCAATATCGATATGTGCCGGCTTTTGACGCTGAAGGCCGCCGACATGATGGACAAGGTTGGCAACAAGGTGGCGCGCACTGAGATTGCCGAAATCAAGGTGGCGGCTCCGCGCATGGCCCTGAAAATCATCGATGATGCGATCCAGGCATGGGGCGGGGCGGGTGTCACCACCGATTCGGGGCTGGCGACCATGTACGCGCACCAGCGTACCTTGCGGTTGGCCGACGGCCCGGACGAGGTTCATTGCCGTACCATTTCCCGTCTCGAGTTCGGCAAGCACATGAACAGGCCCGCGCACTAGTCACGGCCTGAAGTCCAGCACCATGGGTTGGCTGGTTGAGGGAGCGGCGGCCGTTCAGGCCGCCGCTTCTTTTGCAATGCGGTCGTGCTGGGTGAGGGGCAGCCAGACCTTGACGGTGGTACCGAGGCCTTCTTCGCTCTCGATGCGCATCCGTCCGCCATGCCTTTCTGCCAGGGCACGAACCAGAGCCAGACCAAGGCCGGCACCGCCCGCCGACAAGGTCGCGTCAGTGCGAGCCTGTTCGAAGGGGCTGCCCAGGCGCGGCAGATCCTCGGAGGGAATTCCCACGCCATCATCCTCGACGCTGAGAAGCAGCCTGCCCTCGCTCAGGCTGGTGCGCACAGTGATGCAGCCGCCGCGCATGGTAAACTTGACTGCATTGGAGAGCAGATTGAGCAATATCTGCTTGAAGGCGCGACGATCCACTTCGATCGCGGGTACCGCCTCGGAAAAGCTCGTCTGCAGGGTTACCCCGTTCTGTCGTGCCCGTTCCTCGATGAGCCGCAGGCAATCTTCGATGACGAGACTGAGGGGCAATTTTTCGAAGTTGAGCTCGAGCTTGCCCGATTCGATCTTTGCCATATCCAGTACATCGGAAATCAGCTCTAGCAGAAGCTGACCGGATTCATGAATGAGATGGGCATAGTCCGTATATTGCTCACTGCCGAGCGGGCCGAACATCTGACGGCGCATGATCTCGGCAAAGCCGATGATGGCGTTAAGGGGGGTACGCAGCTCATGGCTCATGTTGGCCAGAAACGTCGACTTGGCGATGTTTGCAGCCACCGCTTCATCACGTGCTTTCGCGGTTTCGGTTTCCTGTCGCTTGCGCGCGGTGATATCGCGAGACACTCCGATAATATTGAGTAGTTTGTCATCGGTATAGATGCCGCGCGATGTCGATTCCAGCCACAGATAATGGCCGTCGCTGTGGCGGATGCGATAGGTTGCGGTAAGGGTCTCACCGGGAGCGGGATTGATGACCAGCTTGTTGGCTTCGTGAACGTCGTCAGGGTGCACGAACTGCACGAAGCGTCCTCTGCCAACGTCGGCTGGTGAAAGTCCAAGCAGGCGCTGCAATGCGTCCGAGGCGAAGATCACTTCGCCTTCAATGTTGTAAAGGATGATGATATCCGATGCCTGATCAGCGAGGCAGCGGTACCACTCCTGCATGCGTTCCATCACCGCATGCTTGTCCGCGACCTCGGTAGCGTCATGACAGACCGCAACAATGGCAACAGGGTTGCCACTGTCATCGTACTCGATGTCACCGTGTGTTTCGCACACCGCGATGTGGCTAGAATTGCCTCTACTGCGCGTGCGGCAGATGAACGAACGACGCTGAAGGATCGCGCTCTTGATTTCGGCCTTTAGCTGCTCGACGTCCGCGGGCTCGACATACTGAAAGATCCAGTTGCCGGGCGACGCGGACATGCGCTGCGGATCGAAGCCAAGGAGGCGGTAAAGTCCCTCCGACCAGCTGATCTCACCGGTGGTGAGATTCATACGCCAGGAGCCAACGCGCGCGAGTTTTTCAGTTAGGGCGAGCTGCAGCGGCACCCGCTCCTTCGCTGCCTCGTCCGGCGCTGCCGTCATAAGCCCACTCCGATGCTGTTGTCCCAAAGTCGCAGCGGAGATTGTACTTAAGACGTTTTAAGCAAGTGTTTCAGGTGTCGCCCGTCAGTCCATCGCTCCCGCCCGCTTGGCAAACTCCCAGGCCCTCTTGGCCAGGGGGCGGACCGCCTCGGCGCTTTGCGCCGCGTTGGCACTGGCCGCCGTGCCATC
>JAKAVI010000278.1 GCA_021817355.1 Pseudomonadota bacterium
ATCGAGCCGGCGATTCGGATCGTCGAGCTGGCACTCGAAAAATATGGTGCCCCGGTCTATGTGCGCCATGAGATCGTCCACAATCGCTTTGTGGTTGAACGCCTCGAAAAGCTCGGCGCTGTCTTTGTCGAGGAGCTGAACGAAGTCCCTGAGGGCGCCCGCGTCATATTTTCGGCCCATGGGGTGCCCAAATCCGTCCCGGCCGAAGCGCAGTCCCGCCAGCTGCACTATTTTGACGCAACCTGCCCGCTTGTTTCCAAGGTGCATGTCGAAGCCGAGCGCCACTACAAGGCAGGCCACGAGATCGTCCTGATCGGTCACGCAGGTCATCCTGAGGTCGAAGGCACGATGGGCCAACTTCCCCAGGGTTCGATCAGCCTCGTGGAAACCGTGGCCGACGTCGACGCCTTTACGCCGCGTGACGCCAGGCGCCTCGCCTATATCACGCAGACGACCCTGAGTGTCGATGACACCGCCGAAATGGTCAGCCGTCTGCGCCAGCGCTTTCCTCACATCGCAGGCCCGCACAAGGAAGACATCTGCTATGCTACGACCAATCGCCAGGAAGCGATGAAGGCGATCGCTCCGCGTGCTGACGTCGTGTTCGTCGTAGGGGCACCGAATTCCTCAAACTCGATGCGCCTTGTCGAGGTCGCGCTGCGCTCCGGCGCCAGGAAGGCTACACTGATCCAGCGCGCGAGCGATATTGACTGGTCGCTCGTTGACCAGGCCAAAGTCATTGGCCTGTCGGCCGGAGCATCGGCACCGGAGCTCCTGGTCGAACAGGTCATTACCGCCTTCCAGGAACGCTACCGCCTCGACGTTGAAGAAACCCGCGTCACCCGTGAAGACGTGATCTTCAACGTGCCGCGCGCCCTCGCCCCCTAAGCCAGAACTCTGCGCATGGCAGTTTACACCGAGGTATCCTTCGAAGCTTTGGGGGCGTTGCTCGAACACTACGACATTGGTGAGCCCACCAGTTTCAAAGGCATTGCGGAGGGCGTGGAGAACTCCAACTATCTGCTTCATACGACCAAGGGCCATTTCATACTCACCCTCTACGAAAAGCGTGTCGCGGCAGCAGATCTGCCCTTTTTCCTGTCGCTCATGCGCCATCTGGCGGCACAGGGGCTGCCTTGCCCCGTTCCCATCGCCAGCAAAACCGGTGCCATGACGGCGAGCGTCAAGGGCCGGCCTGCGGCCATTCTGACCTTCCTTGACGGGATTTCCTTACGCCGCCCACAGCCAGCGCATTGCGAAGCCGCAGGCGAAGCTCTGGCCCAGCTGCATCTGGCAGGACGGGGATTTGGCATGACGCGGCCGAATGCATTGGGGCCTTCGGGCTGGCACACGCTTGTGGAGGCCACGCGCTGCCAGGCTGACCGGGTTCAGGAGGGTCTTGCGCTGCTGATCACGCGCAGCCATGACGAGCTCCTCGCCCGTTGGCCTGACAGGCTGCCGGACGGCATCATTCACGCCGATTTGTTTCCCGACAATGTCTTGTTCGCCAACGGAGCAGTCTCGGGTCTCATCGACTTCTATTTCGCTTGCAATGATGCCCTTGCCTATGACCTTGCGGTGATGCTGAATTCCTGGTGTTTCGAGGCCGACGGCGCCTTTAACGTGACCAAATCCAAGGCGCTGCTGAAAGGCTATCGCCGGGGTCGGGAACTGGAGGCAGCTGAAGTCTTAGCGATGCCCCTCTTATGCGCGGGTGCCGCACTGCGCTTTACCTTGACGCGGCTTTATGACTGGCTGCACCCCGATAACGGCGCACTCGTCCGGCCCAAGGATCCACGCGAATTCGCACGCGCCTTACGCTTTCATCTGTCCGTGAAGAGCGCGGGAGAGTACGGGATTTGAGCACGCGAATAGAAATTTTCACCGATGGCGCCTGCTCGGGCAATCCCGGACCGGGAGGCTGGGCAGCGATCCTGCGTGCCGGGTCGCACGAGAAGGAAATCAGTGGCGGTGAACCCTTGACCACCAATAACCGCATGGAAATGCAGGCTGCCATCAACGCGTTGTCGGCGCTGCGCCAGCCCAGTCAGGTCGTGCTCTATACCGACTCCCGGTACCTGCTGGACGGCATTACCCAATGGCTGCCGCGCTGGAAGGCCCGAGGCTGGAAGACCGCCGATAACAAGGCAGTCAAAAATGAAGATCTGTGGCGCGCGCTTGATACCCAGACCCAGCGCCACCGCGTCGAGTGGCGCTGGGTCCGCGGGCACAGTGATCATGTCGAAAACGAACGTGCGGACGTACTCGCCAGAGCCGCGATACCGCGCGGATAAACTCGCCCTGATCGGCAGCCTCCCGCCAGGCTGTGGCGCGCAAGCGCACCAAAGCCCTGGCGGGCAGTTAGATTTTACAGGTGCTTCAGCATGTATTCGGCGCTTGACACCTCGAAGGCACCTGGCTCTTCGACATGGAGCTGTTTGACCACGCCATTGTCCACGACCATAGAGTAGCGCTGGCTGCGCTCGCCCATCCCGAACTTGCTGCCATCGAGGATCAGCCCAACCTTGCGAGTGAACTCACCATTGCCATCGGCCAGCATGTGAACATTGTCGCCAACGCCCTGGTCCTTGCCCCAGGCCGCCATCACGAATGCATCGTTGACCGAGATACAGGCGATCGCATTGATGCCCTTGTTCTTAAGTTCCTGCGCGTGCTGTACAAAGCCCGGCAGATGCTTGGCCGAGCAGGTCGGCGTAAAGGCACCCGGCAGGGCGAACACTGCCACTTTCTTGCCGGCGAAGAAATCGTCGGTCTTGATGGGGGTCGGTGACCCGTTCTTCATTTCGAGAAGGGTGGCACTGGGAAGTTTCTCGCCCACTTTGATGGTCATTCTGATGCTCCTCTTGGAATGAACAAATGCCCGCCCCTGCGCTTGTAACTCAGTCGCCTTGCCAGCGAAAGCCCACAGGCGCGCTTTGCTGCGCCGCCGGCCAGGCGCTCAAGTTTCACTGGCAGCAATCTGCGGCCGTGTTAGGTTTAGCGCATGGTAGGACGGGCGACGATGACAATCCAGGGCGAGAGCTTCCTCGAAGGCAAGCTGCTGATTGCCTTGCCCGGAATGGGCGACGAGCGGTTCGAAAAGAGCGTGATTTTTATGTGCGCCCACTCGCTCGATACCGGCGCCATGGGACTTTGCATCAATCGCCCCATCGACGGTCTAAACTTTCGTGAACTGGCAAGCCGGCTGGAATTGATGACCACCCCGGCCACCCCGGATTTTCCCATTCTCCTTGGCGGGCCCATGGATACTGGGCGGGGCTTTGTGCTGCATTCCCCCGATTATGAAAGCGATGAATCGACACTGCCCATCACCGAGACCATTTCCCTCACGGCAACGCTGGACATCTTGCGGGCGCTCGCCGTCGGCGAAGGCCCCCGGCAGGCGCTGTTCGCCCTTGGTTATGCGGGCTGGCGCGAAGGGCAGATCGAGGACGAGATCCGGGCCAATGCCTGGATCCATTGCGACGCCGATGACACTTTGCTGTTCGGAACCCCCTATGGCGAGATCTGGTCGGCGGCGCTTGCCAAGCTCGGCATCGACATGTCGGGTCTTAGTTCCCTGAACGGCCGTGCCTGAGCGGCAGCACCCGCTCACTCGCCAAGACCCCTCATCTGTGACTGCCTGCCCCGGTGCAGCGCCACGAAATTTTGCACTTCGGCCGCGGGCATGGCCGAGCTGAAGAGAAAACCCTGCGCCAGACGACATCCCATCTGGCTCAACTTTTCTACCTCTTCCTCTTGCTCCACCCCCTCGACGACGACATGGCGGTCCAGTTCCGCGGCCATCCGGATGATCGAGGCCAGGATTACGTCTGCATCCTTGCCCGCCTTGCCACGGACCAGAAAACTGCGGTCAATCTTCAGTGCGTCGAATGGCAACGCGCTCAGCTGACTGAGATTGGAAAGTCCGGTGCCAAAATCGTCGATGGCCAGCACTGCACCAGCTTTTTTCAAACGTTCTAGACCGGCGAGATCGGCGTCCACCCCCGCAATGGCACTTTCGGTAATTTCGAGGCAGAGCGAGCCGGCTGGCAGCTCGTGGCGTGACAACGCATCTGCGACGTGCTGCGCCAGGTGCTCATCAAGCAGCTGCCGACGCGAGACATTGACACTGACAAAAAGTGCAGGGTCCGTTGTGAACTGGCCTCGCCAGCGGGCCAGATCCTCCGCCGCGCGCGCGATTGCAAATCGTCCCAGCGCGACAATTAAACCGCTTTCTTCGCTGTGGGCGATGAAGTCGGAGGGCCAGATCATCCCACGTTCAGGATGATGCCAGCGCAGAAGCGCCTCAAAACCGGCAACGGTACGCGAGGGCAGATGCAGAATAGGTTGATAGAAAAGATCGATCTGCCCCTCGTCCATGGCCCGACGCAACTCAGTTTCGAGGCGTACCGTATCCTTGGGAACACTACCATCCATGTCCGCAGTATAGATCCGCGCACAGCCGCCGCCGGCCCGTTTGGCCAGCCGCAAGGCGAGCTCCGAATTGCTGATCAGATCGATCGGTGCAACACAGTCCGCGCCGCGGGCCACACCGATGCTGGCAGGAGCAAAAATGCGTCGACCATTTTCTGTCAGCGCAGCTCCGCACAGCTCAACCAGTTCGGCTCCAATCTGGTTGGCCTCGGCGCCGCGCGACGTGAACAAAAGGGCAAAGGCATCGCCTCCGGCACGGAAGATCTCTGCGCTGCTGGCGTAACGACGCAACAGCCGCTCGGCGACATGTCGCAACACGGCATCACCGCCCGCATCACCAAGACTGGCATGAATGCTTTTGAAGCGATCGATATCGAGCATGGCAAGCACGCTGTCACGTGGACGGCGACCCAAACGCTCCACCGCCGCCATCAGTGCCACCCGGTTGCCCAGACCCGTCAAGCTATCGCGCAAGGATCGGTCAAAGGACGCGGCCTCGCTCTCTTTGCGGGCGGTGATATCGCCGATCAAACCGAGACAGAGTTCAGCGCGCTCGGCTCCCTCCTGCATGCTCGCCCGCAGCTCAAGCCAGCCATAGCGCCCGGATTGGTTGCGGATGCGAAACTCAATGCGGAAGGCAAGCCCCGGATGGGAGCGGTAGTCATTCAGAGCCTGCTTGTAGATCACCCGGTCATCGGGATGGATGCGCGACAGAAAACTCGGATGGCTGAGGGAAAGAGGCTGCCGAGGCTGGCCAAGTAGAACCGCGGCGTCGGCCGATAGCTGCAGCGTGTCGGTCGTGAAATCAAGCTCATAGACACCCTGATGGGAGGCGGCGAGCGCGGTCAGGAGCCCTGGGGCCGCATCGCGGCGCGCCAGCTGCCGGGCCTCGGCACGATAAGGCCGAGAGGCTGGAGTGCCGAACAATCCCAGACCCTCTCCGGAGGCCACAGCCAGCGCTACCAGCACTGCGCCGGCAGCGGCAAAGCCACCGATGATCTTCGACGCCAGGGGATTGCCGTGAAAAAAACCGAAGGCGGCCAGAGCTGCAGCCATCTCCACGAGTGCAAAGACGGCCGCGCTTGGCGCCAGCACACGCGCGGCCTGCAATCCGGCAGCGCCTCGGCGCACCAGATAGGCGGACAGCGCCGCCGCTCCGACCACGGTCAACGCGCTGATGGCAGTTGCCGCACAAGGCACGCCCGCTAGGGCAAATAAAGAGACAGCGCCAAGTCCACCAACGGCAAGGCGGCGATAGCGTCCATATTCGGGCCACAGGTCGGAATACGGAGCAACTGCGCCCACGAATTTCAGCGCGGCAAGGAGTGTCAGCCCTTCAATGAGCGCAATCAGCCCGTAGGGCCCACCCAGCGGCATGATCATGGCCCGCTCGAGCAGACCCGTCGATGCCATCCAGAACAGGAATACACCAAGAAGCGTCAGCGCGGCCCAGCGCGCAGCCACATGTCCGGTCATTGCGGCGAGGCCGCCGGTGATTGCGGCAGCAGCAGCGATCAATCCACCGATCGCGGCGATGAAAATCGCCAGCCGGCGATGATAGGCAACGAGCGCCGGCTCACTCCATGCCAGAACGGAGGGCGGATTATCGGCGTTGAGCATGCGCAGCGCGAGCGCCGCCGTGGTCTGTGCCGGCACCGTGACGCGAAAGGCGTGATCCCCCAGCGCATGTTCGCGCAGGATGCTGATGCCACCGTCGGAGCTGGCAACTTGCAGGATTCGCGCCGGGGTCTGAGGTGGCCATAGACGGGCAAGCGCATCCGCAGACTCGGTGGCAAGTAGGACACGTGTGATGGGGTGGAGCGAGAGATTGGCAATGCGGGTGATGTACCACTTCGACCCGTCGGTGTCCGCAGCGCCAGCGGCGTGATAGGGCGATAGCGCTCCTTTGAGCTCGATTGCAGCTTCCGGGCGGGCCAGATTGAGGGCATGAGGTGATCGTTGTGGCAGTGCCGCGCCAAGCGCAAACCGGTCCAGCCCGAGCAGCATGGCGGCCAGTAGCACAGTCATGCCCAAAGCCCGGGACAAACGTCCCTCTCCCCTGGAGCACTGCCATCTCAACCTGATCACTTTACCGACGCCATTCTGTTTGATTGTCCACATCAGCCTCAGCGCACCGCGGGCAAGTCCAACCGTTCAAGCTGCACTCCCTCGCGCTCCTGCGACACAGCTTCTATGACGCCAACGCCTTTGGCCAGGGTTCATCCTCGAGCAGGCCGAAGAGAACATGATCGCGCCATTCGCCATTGATCTGCAAATAGCGCAGGGCGAGACCTTCCTCCCGGAAACCCGCCTTGGCCAGCAGCGCCCGCGACGCAAGATTTTCCGGCAGGCAGGCGGCTTCGATACGATGAAGCCCGAGCGTTTCAAATATGAAGGGCACCGTGGCTGCCACCGCCTCGAACGTGTAGCCGCGACGGGCAAACGGCTGGCCCGACCAATAGCCCATGGCGCAGGTCTGAACCACCCCACGGCGCACATTGGACAATGTCACCCCGCCGGTCAGGGCATCATCTTCCAGACGAAACACAAGGAAGGCATAGGCCTCGTCCTGGCGCGCATCATGATGATAGCGCTTGAGCCGCCGCCGGAAGGCGGCTTTGCTGAGCTCATCGTCACTCCAAAGCGGCTCCCAGGGGCTCAGAAACTCACGGCTCTCACCGCGCAGCCGCGCCCATGCCGCGTAATCCGCGATCCGCGGATAACGCAGATAGATACGCCGTCCGCGTAACACCGGCTGCTGACCGCCGGGAAAGGTGAGACCGCGCATAAACGCCATAGCCCGTCTTAGCGAGGTCCAAACCGCGCTGCAAATTTATCGTAGGACTCTAAATGTTCAATCGGCCCCAGCGCCACCAGGGCGGGCTGGTCGGTTTCAATTACCTGTGACGCAAACCGCCGAACCGCGTCCACATCAACCGCCTCCAACTCTTCAACCAGCTCTGCAACTGGCACCACCCGGCCAAAACTGAGCATGTGGCTCGCGATCTGCTCGGCGCGGGCAGCGGGCCGCTCGAGCCCCATCAGGAGGCCGGCGCGCAACTGTGCCTTGGCGCGTTCGAGTTCTGCCACGCTCAGCGTCGCGGCGATGTCTGCCATCTCTCCGGCAACGACCTGCGACAACTCCCCAGCAGCATCCGCGCCAGTACCGGCATAGATGCCAATCATGCCGCCGTCGCGGAAACTGTTGAGAAAGGCGTAGACCGAATAGCAGAGCCCGCGCTTCTCGCGTACCTCCTGAAAGAGGCGCGAAGACATCCCACCCCCCAGCGCCGTGACATAAACTTGGGCCACGTAGTTTAGCGGATCTGCAGAGCCCACACCCGGAAAGCCGAAGGTGATGTGAACCTGCTCATGATCTTCGGCAAGACGCAGATCACCACCTGCGTATCGCGCCGGTGCAGGCGTGGGGGCGCGGCCGGCTGGCAGGGTCGCGAATTTTTCTTCGGCCAGACGCAGGATGTCCTCATGGCGCACGGCGCCGGAGGCAATCAGCACCATCTGCTCGGCACGATAATGGTGTGCCATGTAGGTGCGCAGTGCCGGCTCGCCAAAGCCGCTGACAGTGTCGTCATTGCCAAGGATTGGAAAGCCCATTGGCTGATCAGGATAGGCCGTCGCCTGCAAGTGATCGAAGATGATTTCGTCCGGGGTATCGCGGGCCTGCCCCAGTTCCTGCAACACCACCTGCCGCTCACGCTCGATTTCCTCGGGCAGGAAGCTCGGTTCGGTGAGGATATCGGCGAGTATATCAAGACCGAGGGCAACATCAGCCTTCAGCGTGCGGCCATGAAAGGCCGTCTGTTCGCGGCTCGTATAGGCGTTCAGATAACCTCCGACCGCCTCGATCTCTTCCACGATGGCACGCGCGGTGCGCCGACGTGTACCCTTGAACGCCATATGCTCGAGCATATGGCTGATACCCATTTCGGCTGCGGTTTCGTTGCGTGTTCCGGCATTAACCCAAACTCCGAAGGCCGCGCTTTCGAGCCCGGGCATGGGATCAGTAATGACAGTCAGGCCGCTTTTCAGGCGCGTGATCTCGACGTTCATGTGGCTCCTGCGCGTGCGGTAATGAAATCCCGCACGAGATCCAGATCATTGGGCAGTACAGTTTGCTGCTCTTCTCCCTCATAGAGGGCGCGAAGGCGCTCCGGCAAGGGGGGAACTTGTCCGGTTGCTGCGCGTACCGCCTCCGGGAACTTCGCGGGATGTGCGGTCGCAAGTACCACCAGCGGGCCTTCGCTCGAAAGCCCTTCAGCTGCAGCGAGGGCCACCGCGGTGTGGGGATCAACCAATTGTCCGCAACGTTCGTAATGGCGGGCTATGGCGGCAAGGGTCTCGGCATCGCTGACTGCCACCGCACCATAGCGCGCGCGCAGAAACTCAAGGGCTGCAGGAGCAATGGTGAGGCGGCGGTGCTGTGCAAAATGCTCCATTGCTATCCGGCACGCGGTGGAGTCGCGTGCCAGGGCCTCAAACAGCGCCCGCTCGAAATTGCTGGCGACCTGAATGTCCATGGAGGGGCTCAGCGTCGGCTGCGCCTGCCCTGCCGCATAGACCCCTGTCGCAAGGGTGCGGGCAAGGATATCATTGGCATTGGTCGCAGCAATCAGCCGTTCGACCGGCAGCCCCATGCGCATCGCCGCTTCCCCGGCGAAATTTCCCGTCGGCACGACAAAAGTTGGTGCCACACCGAGCGCAGCGGTGGCCGTAAAATAATATACGGCCTGAGCGGCGATCCGCACAAAATTGATTGAGTTGACTGCGGTCAGATTCTGCTGTGCCGCAAAATTTCGATCAGAAAACAGCGCCTTCACGATCGCCTGCGCGTCATCAAAACTGCCTTGGAGTGCAATATTGTGCACATTGGTGTGACGGCTCGTGGTCATCTGGCGGCGTTGGACTTCGCTCACCCGCCCCTGCGGATGGATAACAAAAAGCTCGATTGCCTCACGCCCGCCCAGCGCGGCGATGGCCGCCGATCCGGTGTCGCCGGAGGTCGCCGCCAGCACCGTGGCACGCTGTCCACGCCGGCGCAGGGCCTGGGCGAGTAGTCTGCCCAAAAGCTGCAGCGCGATATC
>JAKAVI010000373.1 GCA_021817355.1 Pseudomonadota bacterium
TTACTGGTCCTAATCGCTCGATTGAAATGCTTGAACGCTTTGCACCTCGTTCCATGTCTGGAAATAAGACCAGGCATTTCGCTGCAACCGCAGCGTATTACAAGATCAAGCTTGAGTGTCTTCGCGCCTATGCCGTCATGGCATTGGCATCCTGAAGCGTCCTTTGCCGGACTGGTGGTCATAGCGGGGGAATTCCACCCGATCCCATTCCGAACTCGGCCGTTAAAGCCCCCAGCGCCCATGGTACTACGTCTCAAGACGTGGGAGAGTCGGTCGCTGCCAGTCCTGCTAAGGACGCTTCAAACCCTGCCTTACAATTCTTCAAGAAAGCCCCGCAGAGATATTTTGCGGGGCTTTTTTGCTGTTTGTGCCGCTTGTAACCTCGATATCGTCAGTCTCGCCAGGCCATCGCGCTAGTTGGTGTCCGCGAGCAGCTTGCCAGGCTTTGCGTATGACTGGTGCGGTAGCGGTCATGGTCTCTGACGTCGGGGTGTGTGCCGCCTACCCTTTGGCGGCAGTTGCAGTCGTGCTATGCGCCGATCATCGCCCTGGCTCGCGGGTTGCTTGCCACAGGTCGGACTGCTCGGCGGACGTCTGGTGCAGATGATACTGTGCCACAGCCCCGCCCGGAGCACGTGGTCTTCGCAATATTGTACAAGATTTCTAACGTGAAAGTCTGTCCGGCGCCGCCTAGCCTGCGCTTTGCGCGGAGGCGGTGACCGAGAGAAGCGCAGCGACCAGGGCCCGAGGAGACATGACGGATGAAGACGCGAATACTCGGAAGCAGCGGACTTGAGGTTTCTGAGCTCGGCTATGGCTGCATGGGACTAAATCACGGTTACGGCTGCGGCATCGGGCGCAAGGAGGCCGTGGAGCTCATTCGTGACGCGGTCGAGTTCGGTGTTACCTTCTTCGATACTGCTGAGGTCTATGGCCCTTACACGAACGAGGAGATCGTCGGTGAAGCATTGAGGCCGGTACGTGACCGCGTGGTAATTGCGACCAAGTTCGGGATGGACGTCGATAACGGCAAGATGGTTGGTACCAACAGCCGGCCCGAGCAGATTCGCCGGGTTGCTGATGCCTCGTTGCGCCGGCTTGGGGTTGAGGTCATTGATTTGTTCTACCAGCACCGGGTCGATCCGAAGGTCCCCATTGAAGATGTAGCCGGCGCGGTGCGCGAACTGGTCACTGCCGGCAAGGTTCGGCATTTCGGTATGTCGGAAGCCAGTGCGGCCACTGTGCGCCGTGCCCACGCCGTGCAGCCGGTCACTGCACTGCAGAACGAATATTCGCTGTGGACGCGGGATTGCGAAAGCAGTGGCATTTTCAAGATCTGTAGCGAACTGCGCATCGGCATGGTTGCGTTTAGTCCTCTTGGTCGAGGTTTTCTGACCGGAACCATGAGCAAGGATACCCCGATAGCTGACAGCGACTTCCGCAAGAATTTACCACGCTTCACGGCGGGGGCGATGGCAAAGAACCAGGCACTGGTCGACTTGCTCAATCGCGTAGCCATAGCAAAGTCGGCCACCGCGGCGCAGGTGGCGCTGGCCTGGATACTTGCCCGCCGTCCTTGGATCGTGCCGATCCCCGGAACTACGAAGCTGTCACGACTGAAGGAAAACCTCCGAGCAGCGGATCTCGTGCTCAGCGTCGAGGAACTCAGGGACATAGACAGCGCCGCCGCCGTCATCGCCGTGGAAGGCGCACGTTACCCCGAGCATCTGATGGCTGCGACCGGTCGCTGAAGGAATGTCCTGGTGAACCTTGGCATCAAGGACCAGGTGATCTTGATAACCGGAACGGGTGATCTGCGAGGAGTTCGGCAGGACGTCAAGCCAAACAATGTGCGCACGGGGATGACTGCGCCTGGAGTGATCGCGTTGGGAATACCGTGCAGCGCCAGCAGTGCCGATGAGCTGAGGAGTGTTGGCGTGTTCTATCAGGCCAGTGCAATATTGATCGATGCCTTTGTTCGTGCAGTTGCCTTTGCAACCAGCGGGCCTGATGATGTCGACATGAATGAAATTCTCTTTCGTCTGGCAACGTGCGACCTGTGAACCTAAAATGGTAAATGCCGCCGCTGATCTCAAAAAACGTGTCGCGATCATCACTGGTGCTGGCCGTGGGATCGGTCGAGCAATGGCAGCTGGGCTCGCCGAGACTGGCTGCCGGCTGATCGTGACCGCAGCAAAAAACGCAGGGGAGTTGTCCTCCCTCGTGACGGCGTTTCCGGAACGCATCATCGCCCTGAAAGCAGATGTGGCGGATGCAGGCGATTGCGCGCGGTGCATCGACGCTGCTGTTGGTGCGTTCGGGCGTCTCGACATTCTTGTGAACAATGCCGGGCGGGGGATGCGCACGATCTCGCCCGACTTCATGACCGCGCCGACAAAATTCTGGCAAACCGACGTCGAGGCCTGGCGCACGCTGATCGATACCAACGTCAATGGTCCGTTCTTGATGGCGCGTGCGGCTATTCCTGTCATGTTGCGCGCAGGCTGGGGCAGGATTATCAACATTTCCATGAATTATGAGACCATGCGCCGCAGAGGCTTTTCTCCCTACGGGCCATCCAAGGCGGCGCTGGAGTCGCAGACGGTGATCTGGGCGCAGGACCTGACCGGAACCGGGATTACAGTCAATGCGTTGCTGCCGGGTGGTGCCACCCGAACCGGCATGATTCCTCCTGGCCTGCCCGCTTCCATTACTGCGAAGCTGCTCGATCCGAATATCATGGTGCCTCCCTTGCTTTACCTGGCATCGTCCTGCTCGGACGGCGTCAGTGGAAGGCGTTTTGTTGCAACCATGTGGCCGGCTGCTGGGGAAGCGGGATGGCCAGGATCGGAGGACCCATCATGATTGCGCAACGCAAACTTGGTCGTCTGGGCCCTGACAGCTCCGCGATGGGCCTGGGTTGCATGGCCATGTCCGGCGTTTACGGTCGCCTCGACCAGGCAGAGAGCCTCGCCACGGTGCAGGAGGCTGTAGATGTGGGGATCAATCTGATCGATACCGGTGATTTCTACGGCATGGGCCACAATGAAATGCTGCTGGGTGACGCTTTACGCGTCACCGGTCGCCAACGGGTGCTCCTCAGCGTCAAATTTGGCGCACAGCGCGATCCGGCAGGGGCTTGGCTCGGCTTTGACGCCAGTCCCGCTGCAACCAAGACCGCGCTCGCTTACACTCTCAAGCGACTGGGTACCGATTATGTCGACATCTATCGTCCCGCCCGTCTTGATCCGCGTGTGCCCATCGAGGACACGGTAGGGGCCATCAGCGAATTGGTGCAGGCCGGATGGGTCCGCTACATCGGCTTGTCCGAAGTGGGTAGCGAGACGCTGCGGCGCGCCGCAAGGATACATCCTATCTGCGACCTGCAAATCGAGTATTCCCTGTTAAGCCGGGATATCGAAGCATCGATCCTGCCCACGTGCCGCGAACTGGGCATCGGCGTGACTGCTTATGGTGTGCTCTCGCGTGGCCTGATAGGAGGAGACTGGCGATCCGGGACCACGGTGCCGGGCGACTGGCGGCAGGGGGCACCGCGCTTCAGCGGGGACAACCTTACGCATAATCTGCGCCTCCTCGCGCCGCTGCAGGAATTGGCGGTGCGCCGAGGGGTCAGTGTCGCGCAAATCGCCTTTGCATGGGTACTGAGCCGTGGCCGCGACATCGTACCTTTGCTCGGTGCCAGCCGCCGCGTCACCTTGCGTGACGGACTGTTGGCATTGCGCCTTGATCTCGATGATGGCGAGTTGCATCTGCTTGATGGCACCTTCGCAGCTGGCGCCGCTGCCGGCGGACGCTATCCAGCGCCGCAACTTAATCATCTGGACAGTGCCCGGGGCTGAGATGCGATGGGGGGCATCTAAAGATATCGGGCGGCTGTGCTCTGCCAATCAGGCGCAGGTGTGGATCGAGGTCGAGCTACGGGCGGCGCCATCGCAAGAGGTAGTGAGCAAGAGGTAGTGAGCAAGTATCGGCGCTTGTGCACAGGTCTGTCTTCTGCACCCGGCCATCGGCAGCCGCCGTAATTTCAGTCGGGGGGCGCAACCTCTCGGGCCTGCGTGCGTTAGGTAATGGTCGCGGCATTCATAGGAATGCCTGCCCCAAAGGGCGGCGGCGGCCTGAAGACGCTAGTAGGTTAGAAAACCCTTGAGGCGATAAATATGCGTACCTAGCGCGCGAATGCGCGAGTCCCAGACGCGTACCATGCTCCAGTCATTATTGGGGCTGACGTCCACAACAGGGGCATTGACATTGATGCGTCCGTCATTCCCCCAGTTGGCCTGGTCAACGCGCACTTCGCGCGAGGATACGATTTTCTGCACTACGGCGACGTGGCCCAGGCGCAGTCGTCGCGAGCGTGCAAATACCATGACGGCGCCAGGTCGAGGCCGCGTGATCTCATTGTAGAGTCCGCGGGCCTTGGCCCACCAGGTGCGGGCGTCACCAAAAAGGTCGAGGCCAGTCATCGCCCGCGCAAAGGTGACACATTCGTAGCGCTTGCGCGTTCTGATCACCCTGGGGGTATTTCCGGCATCCCGCGCCAGCTTGAGTAGCAAGGGTGCCGCCAGTCCCTGGATGGCGCTGTCAGGCTCGGCTAGGCGCGGCAGCCGCAAGCGCAATTCGTGAGGATTGGAATCGACCGTAACCGACATGATCGGTCGCGGCGCAGTTGGTGCATTGAGCGAAAGGTCACCGGCGAGGCGGGGTGAAATCACCAGTGGGACGGGTGCTGGGGTAGCCAGGACCGGGGCCGAGGATAGAAGCCAAAGAGCCGCGAGGGCATAGAGCGCAGGACGGGGGGCTCGGTGCATTCCAGCTCCTTTCTGTGCAAACGCGGACGCGGAGGATTGGTACTACCCCTCTACCCTATCTCGCGAATACTGCCAAGGCCATAATGCCATATCGGCTATTCATTGGTGCCATGCTCGCAACTAAAGCTTGCCAAAAGCTTGATCGCCAGACTGGCAACAGGTTTTTTGGGTGGATATCCCCATGGCATTGGCCCCCGGCAGAGTTGATCGCATGCCGTTGGAGCACCAGGGCGCGGCACCCGCAGCCCGGGAGGGCCGCGGGGTAGAACGTCGTTTGCCTTCAGGAGGTTGGCATGATTTTGCCCGTGGGCGTAATCGTGAGCGTCTGGGCTTTGCCCGCCTTCACGGCAGTTGCCATAATGTTCATGCCTTTGGGGTGAACCGCGGTGATGCTGCGATATCCTGCAGCTTCGAGAAGGTTAAGAGCCTGGACCACGCGATCTCCGGTGCTCGCAGCCTTGGGGTGCCAAGCCGCTTTATGCATGGCCGCCTTGGTTGCCTTGCCTTTGTGCCAGGCCTTATGCGCCATCGTCTTGGAGGCCATAGTCTTCTTGGTCGTCGAGGCCGCCATGGCCTTATGGTCCATGTCGGCGTCTGCAGCCTTCTTCACGGTCGACGCCTTGTGTGTCATCGCCGTTGTCGCCATGCCTTTTGCCTGCATGGCCGAATGCTGCATTTGGTCCTGCGCCGCCGCAGACGTCGCGGCCAGCGCCGTGGCCGAACTCAGCAGAACTGCCGAGGCAACCGCGAGTGCAAGTTTGCCCATCATTATCCTCCTTATCTCAGGGCGGACCACTCCGACCTGGGTGGTGAAGAAATGACACACTCAAATGATGGATCCCTGTCGGATAGATGAATTATATTACATAATTTTCAGGAACTTCCCATTGCCTGTTCGAGATCGGCGATCAGGTCATCGGCATGTTCAATGCCAACGGACAGGCGGATCAGCCCCTGGCCAACGCCGATGGCTTTACGGGCGTCTTCGCTCAGCCCGGACAGCACAGTGGTGGATGGATGGCAGGCGAGCGACTCGGTGCCCCCAAGGCTGACGGCAAGTTTAACGATCTTGAGACGGTCGAGAATGGCGAAGGCGCGGGCACGCGTACCGACATCGAACGCCATCAAGGTGCCAGGGCCAGAGCATTGTGCCTCATAAATCCGTCGCTGATCGCTGCCGGCTTTGGCAAGGGTGGGAAAATGCACAGCCTCGACATCGGTGCGTTGGCTGAGCCACTGGGCGATTCTGGTGGCATTGTCGGCTGCGCGCGACATACGCAGGATCAGTGTCTCCAGACTTCGCGTCAGCATCCAGCAGGAATGGGGATCAAGCGAGGCACCGAGCAGCGGGCGCAATGCTCTGACGGGAGCCATCGCGGCCTTGCTGCCGAGCACTCCGCCGGCGATGAGGTCACTGTGGCCGCCGACATACTTGGTCAACGAATAGATCGAAAGGTCGGCACCCAAGGCCAGTGGCTTCTGGAACACCGGTCCCATCAGCGTGTTGTCGACGGCAACGATAGGCCTTCGGCCCTGCCGCTTCTCACTGGCGGCGGCGCAGGCAACGGCGGCACCGATATCGGCAAGCCCGGTGAGTGGATTGGCCGGTGTTTCCAGAAAGACGAGCGCAAGCTTGCCGAGTTTTTCCGCCTCGAGGAATGCGCGCTCGAGCGTTTCCTTGCGCGTGGGATCGGAGATGGTGTGTGAACGTATACCGAATTGGGGCAGGATATTGTGAAAAAGTGCATCCGTACCACCATAGAGCGGTTGACTGAAAAGAATGACATCACCGGGCCGGCAATGCGCCAGCGCAGAGGTCGTAATCGCCGCCATGCCACTTGCAAACACCGCACCAATTTCGGCGTTTTCAAAAACTGCAAGCCGCTCTTCAACGATCTGGGCATTAGGGTGATTGTAGCGCGCGTAAACCAGTCCCCCCGCAGAATCGCTGGTGCCCAAGGTGCGTCCCGTGGCGATGTCGAAAAATTCTCGCCCGGCATCGGCGCTGGGGAAAGTGAAGGTCGAGGTCAGAAATACTGGCGGCTTGACTGAACCTTCCGAGAGCCTGGGATCATAGCCATAGCCCAGCATCAAGGTTTCGGGATGCAGGCTATGGTTGCCGAGGCTCGTTCGGCGATAGCCGTCATTGCTCATATTCATACCTGTGGCTGAAACGACAACGCGATGATGCGACTCCGCTCGGCACCGCTCCAGTCGCCGCACCAAATAACAACAAGCTGAAAGACCCAAGTAAGAGATGTGGAATTGTGTTCTTCGGTCGTGGAGAACAGATCGCGGTAAATTGCTGGCAGGCTTCGGCGCGCCCCCGACCTTAGGGCTCGCTCCACCTTCTTTCGGACAAGGCGGAATTGGGGGAGTTGGACTCTATTCTTCAGGCGAAATACAACCCTAGTCGGGGGTGTTGCTGCCTGCTGCCAGGCCGGCCACCAAATCCCGTCCTCTGGTCTGCGAAGGGGATGGACAGGTTCGGGGCAATGTCCTATACCCGCCCACCTTTCGCCAGCTCGAACAAGGTGCGCGCGAAACATGACGCGGGGTGGAGCAGCCCGGTAGCTCGTCAGGCTCATAACCTGAAGGTCGTTGGTTCAAATCCAGCCCCCGCAACCACTGAAACCGACACTCCCGCGCCGTCTCGGCCGGGGGTGTCCGTTTTTTTGAGGCGTCCATTCGAGGATTGTGCCGCGTGCGGCGTGGCGGCGATCTCGTCACGCCTGGGGTCGGACGTGAGCGTGATGCGCTCGATGAGGGCACGGATAGCCTCGGCCGCCTCGTCGCGTTTCTGCGGGTTTTGGAGCGCTTCCGCGAAGAGTTCCACCTTGCGGCAGTAGATGCCGGCGACGTTCGGGTGAACGTCCGGGATATCGACGGGCGCACGGGAGAGATGTTCAGTCAACTCGTCCTGCTTCGCCTCCAGCTCGCGAAGGCACGCCATGAGGAGGCGGCTGCAGCCGCCGTCCTCGATGGCGGTGACGATCTCCTTGAGCTTACTTTCGACATCGGCCAGCGCCTTCCGGTCAGTCTCGCCGCCGGCGCGTTGCTCGCGGTTCAGACGATTGGGCTCTTCCGCGTAGGCGCGCAGGGCCCCGGCGGCGATCTCTGGCGCCATGAGCCGCGCGCGCAGCCCTCCCAGCATGCGAGCTTCCAGTGCCACCCGGGTGATGCTGCGGCTGTTGGAGCAAGAGCTGTTCAAGCGATTGGCGTGGGCGGCGCGGGTCGCGGTGATGGCGTTGGCGTACTTCGCCGCAAGCTCGCTCTGGCGGGCCTTGGCTGTCTGCCATAGCGCGTCATCGATGATACGAAGCTCGGGAACCTCGGTGGTGATCCATTTCTCGCGGGATTTATACGCGAGACGCGCTTGCCGGTCGCCTGGTCCTTGATGTAACGGAGCCGGTTCCAGAGCAGCCTGCCGACATACAGTATGAGGCCGGTGCCGCGCGCGGTGTGGCCGCGCAATGCGGAGTCGGTCCACAAGGTGCCGTCGGGCCTGGAATGCGCTCGGCATCGGTGCGCTTCACCACGTCGTAGCCGTAGCCGAAACCGCCACCGGATTTGCCCTTCTCGACCCGCCCCCTGATGCCACGATGCGTCTTGGCGGCAAGGTCCTTGAGGAAAAGCGCATTCATGGCGCCCTTGAGCCCGACATGAAACTCGGTGGTCTCGCCCTCGCTCAGCGTGATGATCTGCACGCCCGCGAAACGGAGATGCTTGAACAGCGTCGCCACGTCGGCCTGGTCGCGGCTCATGCGGTCCAGGGCCTCGGCCAGCGCGATCTCGAATCGGCCGCGCTGCACGTTCTGCAACAGCGATTGAATGCCGGGGCGGCGGATCACGCTGGCGCCGGAGATGGCGGCGTCGTGGTAGGTGCCGACGACGTGCCAGGTCTCTCGCGCCGCGTGTTCGCGGCAGATGCGGAACTGGTCTTCGATCGACGCGACGCTCTGGTTGTCGGAGGAATAGCGGGTATAGAGCGCAACCTTGGTCATCCTAAGCAGATTCTGCTTGATTGACCAACGTTTGGAAGCCCGATTCGCTGGGGGTATTGATTCGGAGGTGCAAGGCATGACGGACATATCGCCTCTCCCGGCCACCGAGGAACAACGCTCCAGCCTGCTCATCCTGGCAGGTTCGCGCGACCACGGCGAGGCGGATCGCGCCCGCGCCTCCCCTCGCCTAACTCGTCGGTATGCCGGATCACTGCGCACCCCGACCGCCAGGACTTTTGCCCCTCTTACAGAATAGCGCGCGAACGCAGTTCGCTTTATTTTGCCACCATTTTTTTCTTCGCCCTTTCTACGCTGTACTATCCTCTACTACGATCTCCGAGCATAACTGCAAATTCCCCGAGACCCCTGAACGAGCAACGTCGATATGGCGGATGCCGCGGTGGGATGGCGGCGGGACCCATCCGCTCATCCACACGGTCCGCAGTATTGGATTTTGCCTCCGCTCTCCTTACTAGTCGCCAGCGTCATTGAAAATGAAGACGAATTCTGAATCACTCTGGCCGCAAGGCAGCGGTGGAGGTGATTCGTGGCCGGGAAAGAGATCGCCGTCAAGAAGTACGTGGTTCGGTTAAGCGCGGAGGAACGTGCCCAGCTCGAGGCGTTGATCAGGAAGGGTAAGCGTTCTGCGC
>JAKAVI010000017.1 GCA_021817355.1 Pseudomonadota bacterium
AAATCCGCAAATTTCCGCTTCTGCAACCTGAAGAAGAATACATGCTGGCCAAGGCCTGGAAGGAACACCAGGACCCGGAGGCCGCCCGCCGCCTGGTGACCAGCCATCTGCGCCTCGTGGCCAAGATTGCCATGGGCTATCGTGGTTATGGCCTGCCAATCTCAGAGATCGTCTCGGAAGGCAATGTCGGGCTGATGCAGGCGGTCAAACGCTTTGAGCCAGATAAGGGCTTTCGTCTGGCGACCTATGCGATGTGGTGGATCCGCGCGGCCATTCAGGAATTTATCCTGCGCTCCTGGAGCCTTGTCAAAATGGGCACCACGGCCAATCAGAAGAAGCTGTTTTTCAGCCTGCGCAAGGCCAAAAGTCAGATCAATGCCCTCGAAGACGGGGATATGACACCCGAGCATGTCAGCGAAATCGCCCGTCGGCTCGGGGTTCCTGAACACGATGTCGTGGACATGAACCGCCGACTGTCGGCACCGGACTCCTCGCTCAATGCTCCGGTGAAGAATGAGTCGGACGCTGAATGGCAGGACTGGCTCACCGATGACCGTCTTGACCAGGAGACCATCCTGGCGGGCAGCGAAGAGCTCAATGAGCGGCGCGAACTGCTCAGCACGGCGCTGGACGAACTTAATGAGCGAGAGCGTGAGATCATTGCGGCCCGCCGGCTCCAGGACGAGCCGTCGACGCTCGAGGAGCTGTCGCAGAAATACGGCATCTCCCGCGAACGGGTTCGCCAGATCGAGGTGCGTGCCTTCGAAAAGCTGCAAACACAAATGAAACGCACGCTTGCGGAGCGCCGCAGCCACATTCGCGCCACCGCGGCGACCGCGAGCCCTGCCACCGGCCCCTAAGCCGCCAAGCAGACGATACCGGGGCCAAAGGTCGCGTCCTGGGTTGGCATGACTTGCTTTGCCCCAAGAGCGGCGGCAGCTTTTGCCATGCTTGGCGCGACTCATGTCAGTGCGGATCTTTTGCTCTTCCTCGGCGTTGCCGCGGTGATCGTGCCGCTGTTTGCCCGCTTGCACCTGTCGGCCGTACTGGGTTTCCTCGCCGCCGGAGTTCTGCTCGGGCCCTTTGGTCTTGGTGCTTTGGCCCGTTATCTGCCGGCCTTGGGCTATGTCAGCTTCGATGATCCTGCACGCATGGCCGATCTGGGCGATTTGGGGGTTGCGTTTCTCCTCTTCATGATCGGTCTCGGACTGTCGTTTGACCGCTTGCTGCGCCTTCGGTCCCTTGTCTTCGGACTTGGCCCGGCCCAGGTGATCATCTGCTCCACCGCCATCGGGGCGATCGCCTATCTCCTCGGGGCACAGCCGCGCTCGGCGGTTGTCTATGGCACAGCGCTTGCCCTGTCTTCGACGGCGATCGTGTTGCCCGCGCTGTCCGAGCGGCGCCGGCTCAATTCCGAAGCCGGACGGACGAGTTTTGCCATTCTGCTGTTTCAGGATCTGGCGGTGGCACCCTTGCTGTTCATGCTCACGCTGTTATCGCCGGACCACGCCAGGCATTCAGGCTGGACGGCCCTTCTGGCGCTGGCAACGGGGCTGCTTGAATTTGCGCTGCTCGTAGGAATGGGGCGACTGGTGCTGAAGCCCTTGTTCCGCCTGGTGGCGCAGACCCGCAGCAGCGAACTTTTTGTTGCGGCCTCACTTCTTGTGGTGATCGGTGCTGCTTCGGCAACCGCAGCGCTTGGCCAATCCATGGCGCTTGGGACATTTATCGCCGGACTGCTGCTTGCGGAAACGGAGTTTCGGCGGCAGATCGCCATGACCATTGAACCCTTCCAGGGATTGCTGCTGGGCCTTTTTTTTACCGCTGTAGGGGCACGCTTGGATTTTGGACAGATTGCGGCTGCCCCCACGCTTCTGTTTGGTCTTGTCGTCGGCATTCTGGCAATCAAGATGCTCGTGATCGCACCTATATCGCGTCTGGCAGGCTTACCCGCAGCGGTTGCGGCCCAGACGGCGATGATCCTGGCACCGTCCGGAGAGTTTGCCCTGGTTCTGATCAGTCAGGCCATGGCCGGTCATATCGTTGCGGTTTCGACCGGAACCAACGCGTTGATCGCCGCCACCATTACCATGTTTGCGATTCCACCACTGGTACACCTTTCCGAGCGCTTCAAGGTGCGTACACGCGACGAAATTCTTCTGGCCGGGGTTTTGCCGAACCCCGAGGAGGTCAGAAATCATGTTGTGATCGTGGGCTATGGGCGGGTTGGTGAACTGGTTGGCCGGATGCTCAGCCGCCACAACATCGACTTTATCGCGATCGATGCTCAGGTGGGGCTTGTCGCCCGTGAACGCCGTAGCGGCGCCGCGGTTTTCTTTGGCGATGCGCGCCGGACCGAACTGCTGCGCCATTGTGGTATCAAGGATGCCAGAGCACTGGTTGTAACCATGGATGACGCCAGCGCCGCCGACGCCGTGGTTGCGGCTGTGCGTGCGGAGCGGGCCGATCTGATCATTGTCGCCCGGGCACGTGATGCCGAACATGCCAAGAGACTTTACACGCTGGGGGCCAGCGATGCGGTCCCTGAGACCATCGAATCGAGCCTTCAGCTGAGTGAGGCGCTGCTCGTTGACATCGGTGTGCCAAGAGGGCCGGTGAGCGCCTCGGTGCAGGAAGTGCGCGATGAGTTCCGTGCGCTTTTACAAACCCCGACCGGCAGATAGGTTTGTCCGGTACGAGCCGGGCCCCGCCCGGCGCAGCTGAGGATATCCGGCCCAAGTTGGGATGGTGCCCTTAAGATCAGAGTGTGGAGATGAGCAATGAAGTTGAAGATGTGGCAGGTCGATGCCTTTGCCCAGCGTCCATTTGAAGGCAACCCTGCCGCGCTGGTGCTGCTCGAAGGGTTCATCAGTGCGGAACGGATGCAACAAATCGCCAATGAAAACAATCTCGCGGAAACGGCATTCTTTGTACGCACTGCACCGGGGCAATATGATCTTAGATGGTTCACGCCGCAGGCTGAGGTCGATCTCTGTGGTCACGCCACCTTGGCCAGTGCTCACCTCATCTTCACCGAGCTCGAACCAGATCTCGATGAGGTCAATTTTCAGACCCGCTCGGGCAGGCTCTGCGTATCGCGTGGCCCGGATGGCTGGCACGAGATATCACTGCCCTCCGATCCGCCCACACCATGGTGGGACAAAAATTTTGCCGAGGAGCTTGGGACGGCCCTCGGTGTGGCGCCACCACAGGAACTCCAGCGTGCGCGCTACCTGATGGCGGTCTGGGACGATGCAAAGATGGTGGCGCGCATAGAGGGGCCAGGAGGTATCACTCCGCTGCTTCATGCACAGGGAATGTGGGGGCTCATCGTCACCGCCAAAGGCTTTGGCGATCATGATTTTGTCTCGCGCTTCTTTGCACCGGCCAAGGGTGTCCCGGAAGATCCGGTCACCGGTTCCGCGCATTGTTGTCTGGTGCCGTTCTGGGCCCGACGCCTCGGTAAGACCACGCTCCATGCCCGCCAGATCTCGCCACGGGGCGGCGATCTCATCTGTCGCGAAGCCAGGGGACGGACAATCCTGAAGGGACCTTGTGCGCTTTACATGGTGGCGGAGATTTTCGTGTAACGACGGCACATCGTCTCACGCAGCTGCGCTTTTGTCTGCAAGCATGCGGCGAACTGGTAGATAACTCTCGGCCATGCGCAATTTTGTCTGTGCGAAGAGAGGTGCTGCGCCGCGGGTACGCAAGCAGGCAGCACAGCCGCTCGGGACGGCGCATGTGCGCGCAAGAGATAAAAGCCGGCAGACAATCGCAAGGTGTCCACAAGGTTGTGATTGACCGAAGGAGCTGAGGCGCCTATAAGAGCCGTGGGCCACGCCTCCCCAACGAGGCGCTTCATTCTGAAAGGAATGACTATGACCGGAAATCGTCCGGCCGTGCGCCCTGCACGGCCTTTTTTTTCGTCCGGACCTTGTGCCAAACGGCCGGGCTGGACCACCGACGCACTCAAGAACGCCGTGATCGGTCGTTCACATCGCTCCAAACCCGGAAAAACCAAGCTCAAGGATGCGATTGATCGCACGCGCAAGCTGCTTGGCGTGCCCGACACCCACCGCATTGCCATCGTGCCGGCGTCAGACACCGGCGCTGTGGAGATGGCGATGTGGTCGCTGCTGGGTCCATTGCCGGTGGATGTATTTGCCTGGGAGAGCTTCGGCGAAGACTGGATCACAGATGCCGTCAAGCAGCTCAAACTCAAGGATGTGAATGTTTTCAAGGCCGGCTATGGCGCATTGCCGGATCTCAGGCAGCACCATCCCCATCACGATTGTGTTTTTCTCTGGAATGGCACCACCTCCGGTGTGCGGGTGCCGGACGCAGCCTGGATTTCCCAGGACCGGCTCGGCCTGACAATCTGCGATGCGACGAGTGCTGCGTTCGCGATGGATCTGCCCTGGGACAAGCTCGATGCCACGACGTTTTCCTGGCAGAAGGTGCTGGGTGGTGAAGCCGCCCATGGCATGCTGATCCTAAGTCCAAGGGCAGTGGCGCGGCTGGAGTCCTATTCGCCGCACTGGCCTCTGCCCAAAATTTTCCGCATGACCAAGTCGGGCAAGCTGATCGAAGGGCTGTTTGAAGGCGAGACCATCAACACGCCGTCGATGCTGGCGGTTGAGGATTATCTTGATGCACTCTCCTGGGCCGAGGAGTTGGGCGGCCTGGCCGCACTGAAGGCCCGGGCCGCCGCCAATGTCGCGGTCATCGAGGAGCACGTGGCTCGGTCGCAGTGGCTGGGCTTCCTCGCCGCTGATCCTCATATCCGCTCCAATACCAGTGTGTGCCTGAAGATTGTGGATCCGTGGTTCACTGCGCTTGACGATAAGGCGCAGGCTGAAGCTGCCAAGAAACTTGCAAATCTGCTCGAAAAGGAAGGCATTGCCTTCGACATTGCCTCCTATCGTGCGGCACCTGCAGGACTGCGCATTTGGTGTGGTGCCACCGTTGAGCAAGCTGATCTGAAAGCGTTGATGCCCTGGCTCGACTGGGCCTTCGGCCAAGTGAAGGAGAACTGAACAATGGCCAAGGTTCTGATTTCGGACAAGCTCTCGCCGGCGGCGGTTGCCATCTTCAAGCAGCGCGGCGTCGAGGCGGATGTGAAGACCGGGCTCTCCAAGGAAGAGCTTGTTGCCATCATCGGCGACTATGATGGCCTTGCCATTCGCTCTGCAACCAAGGTCACGGCCGAGGTACTGAAGGCGGCCAGGAAGCTCAAGGTTGTGGGCCGCGCTGGCATCGGTGTCGACAATGTCGACATTCCAGCGGCCACGGCCGCAGGCGTGATCGTCATGAATACGCCGTTCGGCAATTCCATCACCACCGCCGAGCATGCCATAGCCATGATGATGGCCCTGGCGCGGGACATTCCGGCGGCCAACGCCTCGACGCAGGCCGGTAAATGGGAAAAGAACCGGTTTATGGGAGTAGAGCTCTATGGCAAGACTTTGGGACTGATCGGGGCCGGCAATATCGGCTCGATCGTTGCGGACCGTGCACGTGGGCTCAAGATGCACGTTGTTGCCTATGATCCCTATCTGTCGGTCGAACGGGCCGCGGAACTTGGTGTTGAAAAGGCGGACCTCAACGATCTGCTCGCCCGCGCTGATTTTATCACGCTGCACACGCCACTGACGGCCGAGACGCGCAATATCCTCTCGGCGGATGCCTTGCAGAAGACCAAGAAGGGCGTGCGCATCATCAACTGCGCCCGCGGCGGTCTTGTTGACGAGCTCGCACTCAAGGCCGCGCTTGAGTCAGGTCATGTCGCCGGCGCGGCACTCGATGTGTTCGAGGAGGAGCCGGCCAAGGCCAACGGTCTTTTCGGCAATGAAAAGCTCATTGCCACCCCGCATCTGGGCGCCTCCACGGCGGAAGCTCAGGAAAACGTGGCGCTGCAGGTCGCCGAGCAGATTTCGGATTATCTGCTGACCGGCGCCATCGTGAATGCGCTCAACATGCCGTCGATTTCCGCCGACGAGGCGCAAAAAGTGCGGCCCTGGATTTCACTCGCCGAGAAGCTTGGTGCCTTTGTGGGTCAGCTGACCGGAACCAGCATCGAGAACATCGACATTCTCTACGAGGGCAGTGCGGCAGATCTCAATCTGCGCGCGCTCACCCAGGCTGCGGTGATGGGGCTTTTGCATCCAACGCTGAGCGAGGTGAACATGGTCAATGCGCCGCTGGTGGCGAAGGAGCGGGGCATCAAGATCAGCGAAACGCGACGGCCAGGACAAGGTGTCTATGAAGGCTACATCAAACTGACTGCGAGCCTTGCCGACGGCTCGACGCGGCGCGTGGCAGGAACCGTATTCGCCGATGGCCGCCCGCGCCTGATCCAGGCCAAGGACATCAACATGGATGCGGAGTTCGCACCGCACATGCTTTATGTGATCAACGAAGACAAGCCAGGCTTCATTGGCAGGCTCGGCACGCTTCTGGGCGAGGCCGGGGTCAATATCGCAAACTTCAATCTGGGCCGCAGCGCCCCCGGCGCCGATGCCATTGCGCTGGTTGAAGTGGATGGGCCGCTTGACGGCAAGGTGCTTGGCGCGATCGCCAAACTGCCTCTGGTCAAGGAGGCCAAGGCGCTCGCATTCTAGTGCGGCCCTTGTCAGGGCACCCCGCCATCCCCATCTCAAAACGGGGCGTGCCATGACCGATTACGTTCTTGCCATAGAGCTCAGCTGGGCCATTTGGTATGTGAGCTGGATGATCGCTGCCGCGTTTACGGCGGCGACCATCAAGCGTGCACCTGCGACGCTTGTGGTCTATCTGCTCGAGGCGCCGGGTTTCTTCCTGCTGCTCGTGGCCACCGCCACGGGTGAGACCGGGGTCCCCCTCTGGCAGCCCCCTGCGCTCATGGGCTGGGGGCTTTTCGTCCTCAGTCTGCCTGGCTTCATGTTTGCCTGGTGGGCGCGGCTGACCCTGGGACGCTTGTGGTCCGGTACCATTACCCGCAAAGCGGATCATCATCTTGTCGACAACGGGCCCTATGCTCTGGTGCGCCATCCCATCTATACCGGGCTGATGGCAAGCGTGGTGATGACCGTAGCTGCCAAAGGAACCTTGCTGGCACTGTTCGGCGGCGTTCTGCTGGTGGTTGGCTTTACCCTCAAGGCCCGTTTTGAGGAGCGCTTTCTCGCCGCAGAACTCGGCGCTGAAGGCTATGAGACCTATCGCGCGAGGGTGCCCATGCTTCTTCCGGTTGGCGCAAAAAAAAGGTGAGCGCGTGAACCTTCCCCTCAGTCTGCCGCCGATGGGTGCTTTGGCGACGATCGGTGATCTGTGGCTGCTGTGGGCGGTGAGCTGGCTCCTTGCCGCGCCGTTCGCAGCGCGTGCTGCCAAGCGCTCCCGGTGGATGATGGTGCCGCTCACCGTGGTTGGCCTCTTTGCGTATGTCTTCTGGGGCCGGGCGGGGCAGGCGCTCGTGAGCCCACTCTGGCCAGTACCGGAGTTGCTGCGCTGGCTCTGTGCGGGTCTGGTGCTGCTGGGTTTTGGCTTTGCCTGGTGGGCGCGGCTGACACTGGGACGCCTGTGGTCGGGCTTCATCACGCTGAAGGAGGGTCATCGCATCGTGGATCATGGGCCCTACGGGCTGGTGCGCCATCCGATCTATACCGGCATCCTTTTGGCACTTGCCGCGACCGCCCTGGCCGCCTCTTCGCTCTATGCTTTCGCGCTTGCCGCGGCGATCATGGCTGTGCTTGTCACCAAGGCCTGGGCCGAGGAACGCTTTCTCGGCCAGGAGCTGGGGCAGGAGGCCTATGCGGCCTATCGTGCGCGGGTTCCCATGCTGGTGCCATTTTTGCCTAAATAGAGCTCGCACCTGCGCGCGCTTTCGGACTATAAGTCGCCACCGTGCCCGGGCAGAGCGCCGGGGCGTTTGATATCCGGGTGCGGTAAAAATGTCGAATGTGGCCGTGATCGGCGCCCAGTGGGGCGACGAAGGCAAAGGCAAGATTGTTGACTGGTTGAGTGCGCGCGCCGATGTCGTGGTGCGCTTTCAGGGCGGGCACAATGCCGGCCACACCCTCGTCATCGATGGCGTCACCTTCAAACTCAGCCTGTTGCCTTCCGGCGTCGTCCGGCCGGGCAAGCTTGCGGTGATTGGCAATGGCGTCGTGGTCGATCCTTTCGCCTTCGCCGCCGAGGTCCAGCGCCTGGGTGAGCAGGGTGTGTCGATCACCCCGCAAGGCCTGGTGGTGGCGGAAAACGCAACGCTGATCCTGCCCCTGCACCGTGAGCTTGATGAGGCGCGCGAAAATGCAAGCAGCAGCCAGGCGATCGGTACCACCAAGCGCGGGATCGGTCCGGCCTATGAGGACAAGGTGGGACGGCGCGCGCTGCGCGTGATCGATCTGCGCGATCTAAAGAGCCTGCCGGGCAAGATCGAGCGGCTGCTGGCCCATCACAATGCGCTGCGCCGGGGCATGGGACGCGAGGAAATCCGCGTTGGCGAGGTCTTCGAGCCACTCAAGGAGGTGGCCGCCAAGATACTGCCCTTCGCCAATTGCGCCTGGCGTCTTCTTGATGATGCCCGCCGTCAGGGCAAATGGATCTTGTTCGAAGGGGCACAGGCAGTGCTGCTTGATGTCGACCACGGCACCTACCCCTATGTAACCTCCTCGAATACCGTCGCCGGTCAGGCCGCGGCCGGGGCAGGGATCAGCCCGCGCGACATTGGCTATGTGCTTGGCATCGCCAAGGCCTACACCACCCGCGTGGGCCAGGGGCCCTTTCCGACCGAACTGAACGATGCCACCGGTGATGAGCTTGGACGGCGTGGCGCCGAGTTTGGCACAGTGACCGGCCGCAAGCGCCGCTGCGGCTGGTTTGATGCCGTGCTGGTGCGTCAGACCGTGATCACCGGCGGCATCGATGGCATCGCTCTGACCAAGCTCGATGTGCTCGACGGCTTTGCGCAGATCAAGCTGTGCACGGGCTATCTCCTAAATGGCGTCCAGCTCGACCATCTGCCCGCAGATGCCGTCCTGCAGGCTCGCTGCGAGCCGGTTTATGAGATCATGGACGGCTGGTCGCAATCCACGCGCGGCGCGCGCAGCTGGGCCGATCTGCCGGCCCAAGCTGTAAAATATGTGCGCCGCATTGAAGAGCTGATCGGTGCTCCGGTGGCGCTTTTGTCCACCAGCCCGGAGCGCGAGGACACCATCTTGGTGCATGACCCTTTCGTTGCCCGCTAGTCGCTGAAGCTGACGTTGGTTCCCCCTTGCCTTTGTGCGTCAAAGCCCGGCAGGGTGCCGGGTGCGATCATTTTTTGAAGGCCCTGCCATGCTCAAGACCCGCTTTACCGAAATGTTTGGTGTTGCCACGCCCATCACCTGCGGCGGCATGACCCGCGTGGGCAAGGCCGAACTGATTGGTGCCGT
>JAKAVI010000106.1:0-1862 GCA_021817355.1 Pseudomonadota bacterium
CAACACGTTCGATGGATTTCCGCATCGTTTCCCGCGCCGCTGATTCGTGATCCCGCCACGGGGTAGACGCCTCAAATCAGGCAATCGTGAGTCTTGCAAAAATGAGGGGATTCTTGAGCACGCGGCCCGCCAGCCGGCAAATACGCAGACACCCGATACTTCCTTCCCATTACGGGATGCTTCAGATTAGGACCGTAATCGAAAGCTTTCGATTATTCGCCCGCAAGAGTGCGCAAACGAAGATAAGCCTCCGCCGGCCGCCGCGGCCGATGACGGGCAATGACATGGCGAAAGTGATCCGGCCCACCGCGGTAGCCGCGTTCATGGACCATCGCATAGAGCCGGCTGGCCGTGAGCCGCGGGAACTTGACCAGGACTTCCCGGATGAACGGCAAATAGCGGTCGATCTTGGAGCCTCGCTGTGGCCGAGCAATGACTGGCAGGCCGGCTTGGCCAACCACCCGCAACACCGTGTTGCGGTGGATGCCCAGTTGCGTGTCAATGGTTCCGGCACGCCATTTCTCGACGTGGTAATAGCGCAAAATCTGCGCTTCGAGGTCAGGGGGGATGGTCATTGCGCGGGTCTCCATGGTGGCGGTGTCGCTGGATCCCACGGCGGCGAAGAAAGTCGAGGCGAACCCACTCCGACATCCGACGTTCGCACCACTGACAACGTGCCCGTGGCCGTACGCCGCTGGTCAAAACCCGAGCTTTCGCCGCCGTTGGCTCCAGCGTCAGCACACCATCCACCGGTGATGGGGGTGAACCTTGATGCGTCACTTTTCTTTATTCGGTCACGATATTGGCGCTGCCGCTCGGCATGGGCCAGGCGCCCACGACGGCTGAGCTGGTACCGCCGACCGGCAGCTTTGGTAAAAGTATTGACGCCCAGCGCGCCAGACCTCTTTCAGCTCTCGCCGCGATGGACGAACGCCGCCGATCGATGGATAATCCCCCCGCATACGTGCCCCGCACGGTGTAGGGCGCGGCGCCGGGGTAACTGCCAAGTTTTAGCCGGCGTCGCGTCCGCTTTTCCCAATTCCCGGCATTCTTACCCCCAATCATGCGGCTGTCGCCGGCCAATAGGGCCCGGACACCTCGCGAGGCGGAAAAGCCGACGATGAGGCACTGGGGCCGGCGCGCCGGCCCCAGTGCCTCATCGTCCACACCCTCACCAGGCCTGCATCATCCCATGCCGCGGCATCTCTCAACCCCGCCACGCCACCATCCAGCAGCAGGTTTCAGAAGCTACTCACAGGCCCGAGGCATGAACGGCTACTCCTCCAGTCAACGCCGTCTTCGGCGTCGAGTGGAAGGTTCTCGCGGCCAATCCGCAGCCGCTACAGCCCGCCTGCGCAACGGGCGTTGACGGTTCCGCAATGAGGTGAACTCAGGGGGGAAGCCCATCGCCCAGAAGTGGGCGCACCCATACTCAATCAATCATGATGCGCAATGGAGCACGTACTGGGACCGGCGGCCTGCCAATAGGTGAGGCGGTTATCCGCAGTATTTGAGCAGCCCTTATCTGATCCACGGGGAGCAGCTTGCCGCCATCTCGCATCGCACGGCATATCAGGGCACCCGCCTAACGGCGCTGCCACACCTTACCATTCGCCGTCGGCCTCCGCTAATAGGTGACGGTAGCCTTGCTTCGTCATCCAGCGGGCACGCGCTAGGTGCGTGTCATACATCCGCTTCGCGCGGACATATTCCCTGTCTGGATCGGCCTTGAGCACAACGCGCGCGACCTCACGCCAATCGGCACCCTCCGCTTCGGTATCAAGCAGACGCAGGTAGCATATCAGCATCTCATAATCGTAATTCGTAAGCTCCGGCGCAGTCGGCGCTTCATCGGCGATCCT
>JAKAVI010000106.1:1872-9402 GCA_021817355.1 Pseudomonadota bacterium
TTGGGCCCGCTGCACCATGGCACTCTCCCTGACTACAAACTCAAAAGTTCCTCTCGCCGCCATGCGGCAGAATTCCAACAGAAGCGGCCCTTTGGCGCAATGTCTTCGACGATGAGCTCGATAGCGATTTGCGTCATACGCGGCCCCATCAAACTCCGTTGGCCTATATCTTCTGCAAGCTTGATGGGTCAGCCTCGAGTCCGCGATGCTCGCCCCGGTCGACTGGCAGCTGCCTTGCTGAACAGCATGACGCCCCGGCCTCTGTCAGATTCGACGAAGAGAATGCCGGCAGTCTCCAAGGCGCGACGGATTTGGTCGCGCGTACTTTCGTGCACTGGGAGGCCTCGTTCGGACTCCAAACGCTTTAGCGCAGTTAGCGCCACAAGGGCTTTCTCGGCGAGCATTTCCTGCTTCCAGTTCAGCAAGGCTCGCGCTGCCCGAACTTGTCGACCGGTGATCATCCATGATCACCTCCAACAGACGATTTGCGTAAGCCAGAAAAACGACTATAATAGTCGTTTTTCGGCACTTCAAGAGGCGCCGCATGGGCAAATCTGGGACCACTGAGGTCGTCTGCTCGGTGCTGATTCGGAGCCCCGGACGAAGCCCGGAAAGCCTTGTCAGGTGCCCTGGGTGAGCTTGCTACCGCGCTGCCGATTTTGGCACCTGTGCTGAAAGCGCTGTTTCGAGGTGACCCCGCGGAGTTATTCATGGCCGAATACCGTACCAAAAATATACCTGAGGTGACCCGGCGCCTAGTACTTGCCACCAGCGCAGCCATATCGGCAATGATGGACGGATTGTTGAGGGCTGACGAACATGCATCTGATCCTATCCAGTTGCTCTGGCGCGAGTGGCAAACGTTTCACAATGAAGCGGTCGTGAAATGCTATCGCGCCCAGGATCTCGAAGCGCAATTATTGCGGACTGTGGGTGCCCCAATGATCAGAATTCGCCGCGGGCCGGATGCTGAGGATCTCATGGCTCATTCCCACGATGACATCGATCATATCGTCGCGGAGTCGAATACACCTGACACGGTCGCGGAGGATTTACACAGGAAGCTGGCGACGCACCAACGCGAATGGAACGATGAATCCGATCGCATTGGATTTGCCGCTGCTGTGCAGCAGGAGGACCAAGCATGGGCTCGAGAGAGGGAGACGGCCGGAATGATCTTTCGGGCCCCTGCCAAGAGCTTGACTGGCGTGCAGATCAAGCTCGCCCTGATAATGCAAATGAGCGTTGACGGAACGGGTGACGTGATGTTCCCGCTTTCCCATCTGCAGTCCATACTCAACGACCTTACAAGCTTGATAAAAGCCTGAACGCGGCAGGTTGAAACCCGACGCACTACTCTTAATCTTCTAGAATAAGTGAGGCACGAAACTGGAATGCGAGCTGAACGAGAATGGCTATGAATTCGTGGGCGATGTCCGATAGACCAAGACTGAAGCGGGTCTTACGTCCCTTGGGGAGCTCGAGAAGTACGACCGCCCAGCGTCACGGTGAGCCACCGATTGGTCTTCCGCTCTCACCTCAAGATTCCAGCTACCGGGCAGCTGAGGTGGTGTGCATGCCAGGAGTGGCCGGCCGCCCGCTACAGTTTGCGGTCCGCTGCTTCCCCCATGCTTCCCCGATTTCGCCCGAAGGACCGGGGAAGCAAAAAATGGCCCCGAAGGGCCATCCAAAGTCATTGTTTTTATTGAGAAAAACTGGAGCGGGCGACGCGAATCGAACGCGCGACCCTAACCTTGGCAAGGTTATGCTCTACCCCTGAGCTACGCCCGCACTCCAAGTAAGGCGCGGGTTATGACGAACGGCAGGGCGCGGGTCAATACCCGTCTTTACAGAGGATCACGCTCCCTGCGCCCCCAGGGCCACCCAAGCACCAGAAACTTGCCCACCAGGTCCCACCTGCGGTCAAACCGGGTGCCGTGGCACTCCCCGGTCTGACCCGTAAGCAGGACCCGTTAGCAGATAACGTCAGTGCCTGATCTTGGGCGACTTATGGACCTGGTCCGAGGTCACGCCCAAATCCTTCAGCATAGGTTTGATGTCAGGAGCCCTGCCGTAGAACGACCGGAACATGGTGTTGTAGCCTTCACTATGCCCCTTGGCGAGGATTAGATCCCGGTAGCGCTGGCCGTTAGCCCGTGTCATCCCGCCATGGTGCAGGATCCAGGAATAGGCATCATCGTCAAGCATCGCCGTCCACTGGTAGGCATAGTAGCCAGCGGCATACCCATTGGCCCAGATATGTAGGAAATAGGTTGAACGATAGCGCGGCGGCACATCCGGGAAGTCGGTGTGGCTCTCTGCCAGCGCCTTGGTCTCAAAGGCATCAACATTCTGCAATGGCGCACTGGCGGGCAGCGTATGCCACGCCATGTCGAGCTCAGAGGCTGCCAGAAGCTCTCCGAGATCATAGCCCTGGTTCCAGCTTTGGGAGTGCCGCAGCTTTTCGACAAGCGCTTTCGGGATTGGTTTCCCGGTTTTGTAGTTGACTGCATAGTGCTCGAGCACTTTGGGATAGAGTGCCCAGTGCTCGTTGAACTGGGACGGGAACTCGACCCAGTCACGTGCGGTATTGGTACCTGACAGTGTCTCGTATTCCTGATCGGCAAAGAGGCTGTTCAGGGCGTGCCCAAATTCATGAAACATCGTGGTCACGTCATCAAAGCTGAGCAGAGCCGGCTGACCAGGCGCAGGCTTGGTGAAGTTGGCAACATTATAGACCACTGCTTTGGTGCCGAGGAGCTTGGACTGCTGGACGAAATTGCTCATCCATGCCCCGCCTTCCTTGTTATCGCGCTTGAAGTAGTCGAAGTAGATCAACCCAAGAGCTGCACCGTTATTGTCAAACACCTCAAACACACGCACGTCCTTCTGATAGACAGGAAGATCGTGACGTTCCTTGAAGGTGACGCCATATAGCTCGTGGGCGGCGTAGAAGACGCCATCCTTCAGTACCCGATTGAGCTCAAAGTAGGGCCGCAACTCACTCGAATCGATGTTGTACTTGGCCTTGCGTACCTGCTCGGAGTAATATTCCCAATCCCATGGCTCAAGTTTGAAGTTCTGGCCATCCTTTTTGATCATGGCCTGAATTTCCTGGGCTTCGGACGCAGCCTTGACGGCAGCGGGTCTGATCAGCTGCCCCAAAAAGCGTTGAACATTCTGGGGTGTCTTGGCCATCTGATCATAGAGTTCATAGTCGGCGTAACTTGGATAGCCCAAGAGATTGGCCTTAACGGCCCGCAGCTTGGCCAGCTCTGCGATCACCTTACGCGTGTCGTTGGCATCGCCGCGCTCGGCCCGCATCCAGGAATTCTCAAAAATCTTCTTACGGATCGCGCGATTGGTCAATTCCGCCAGCACCGGCTGTTGTGTGGTGTTCTGCAGCGGAATCAACCATTTTCCGTCAAGGCCATGCGCTTTGGCGGCCGCTGCCGCCGCAGCGATCTGGGTTTTGCTGAGACCGGCTAGATCGGTCACGTTGGAGGTGACAAAGGCACTGGCCTTGGTGGCGGCGACCAGCTTTTGTTGGAACTCTGTCTCAAGCGTTGCTTCGCGTTCGTTGAGCGTCTTCAGTTTCTGCTTGTCAGCGGGCGACAGGTCTGCACCATCGTGAACAAATTGCTGGTAATAGACCTTGAGCAGCTGGCGGCTTTCGGGATCCAGCTTGAGATGCGCCCGCTGGCTGTAAATTGCCTTGACGCGCGCAAACAGCTTGGAATTGAGATAGATCGCATCTTCTTGAGCGGCCAGCTGCGGCGCGACAACCGCCTGCACGTGGTTCAGCGTGGCATTGCTGTCAGCCTGATCGACGCCAAAAAAGGTCTCCGAAACGCGATCGAGCATGCGTCCCGACTTTTCCATCGCTACGAGCGTGTTTTCGAAAGTGGGCGGCGCGGGATTGTCGGCGATCCTCGCGATCTCAGCGCGCTGGCGCTTCATACCGTCCGCGAAGGCTGGCAGATAGTCGCTGTCTTTGATCTTGGAAAAGTCCGGGGCCTGGAAAGGCAGAGGGCTCGGCTCGGCAAAGGGATTGGTAGGAGCGGCGGCGGCCGGAGTACTTACGCTGAAACTTGCGCCCAGTAACAGCAGTGCTGCCAGGCTAAAGGTTTGCGTACGAGGAAGAGGCATGGATCCGTCCTTGCATGAGAGGGCGCGCATCGCGCAACATAGATAAACCTAACCTTCAAATCGGCGTCATTCCCATCAAAAAAAGGTGATATTCCCTGTGGACTTCTCTCCTTGGTTTCACGATTGTGACCGTCTGAGGAACCGGGGTAGAGATACTTTCTGCCGTTCCTTGCTGGTCACCCGACCGGGTGTCCGCAAAAGCGCCAAAATGCGCGCGGGACAGAAACGGATGGGACTATGACCTGGGCCGAGAAGACGGTGCTTTGGGTGGCAGGACTGATTGCTCTCTCGGCAGCGGCGCTGTTCGTGATTCTGATGATCGGGACACGCATGATGGGTGCAATCGGCATGGGCAGCGATGCACTCAAGTACACGGTCTATGTGATATGCGCGGTAACGCTCCCACTCTGGCTAGTGCTGCGTCTGATCTACTTCTTCCAGCAGATCCGGCGCCCGCGTGCCAGTAGTGAGACCAAGAATGCCGGCCAAAGCCCCACTCAGGCATCAAGCTTGAGACCACGCAGATAGCTGCGCCGGCGAAGAAACACCACGGCCGCAGCCAGGCTGAGGGTAATGGCAAGCCCGGCTAGCACCATCCAGTCCCGGTGCGCCCCCAGCATCGACAGGCCGTATCCGGCCAGCACCCCGGGGGCTAGGAGTGCTGGCACCCAGATGATCGCGGATGTCACATTGGCGAACCAGAAGCGCGCCGACGGCATCTTGGTGATGCCCGCAAGCAATGGCAGTACCGCCCGAAATGGTCCCAGAAAGCGTCCCAGAAAGATGCTCTTGGTGCCATGGCGGCCGAAAAACTCATACCCGCGTGTCAGCATTTCAGGGTGACGGGTGAAGGGCCATACCGACTCGGTGAGATGGCCATAGCGGCGCCCCAGCCAGTAGGAACAGGAATCTCCCAGAATCGCGCCGGCTATGCCGCCGATCAAAACCGGCGAGGCTGGCAGCGCATGGGCGGCAATAAGAGCGCCGCACGCCAAAATCACTGTGGTTCCGGGAAAGAACAAGCTGACAAAGGCAAACGACTCCCCAAAAGTGACGAGGAACACTGTAGGGAGCGCCAGATCGGCATGGTGGGTGATGAAGCCCAGAAGCGTGTGAACGATGTGACTGAACAAAAGGACTGGCTCCTCTGGAGCATTCTGAACGGGGGCAAAGGGTAGGGAACATTGAGGTCGTCTGTCACCATACTCCAAGCATCGGACGGAGACAGCCCTGGCCAACGCCCGGGATAAGCCGCTGTCATAGGACAGGTTGGCAAGGCATTTCGGCGAGAGAAGGGCAGAAATGAGAATTACTCAAGTTTCTTCGCCCCCGCTTCCAAGTGCTACCCGCCAGGCCGAGGGGGCAGGCCCGTGCCCCGAGTGCCCGTCATGACGGATCCGGGCCACCCACTGCCCGCAGAGAGCGGAAATTCCTGTTCCCTAGTTCGGAATACGCACCGGCAGATGCTCGTAGCCTTTGACAAAGCTGGAGGCAACACGCACAGGCTCACCAACCACCTCGATCCGCGGAAAGCGCGCCATGATCTCTTCCCAGATCACGCGCAGCTGCAGTTCGGCAAGCCGGTTACCCACACAGCGGTGAATGCCGAAGCCAAAAGACAGATGCTGTCGCGGCCGCGGCCGGTCAATGATGTAGGCGTTGGGATTTTCGATCACCTCGTCATCGCGGTTACCCGAGACATACCACATCACCACCTTGTCGCCCTTGCGGATCAGCTTGCCACCAAATTCGATATCCTGGGTGGCGCTGCGGCGCATATGGGCGAGCGGGGTCTGCCAGCGAATGGTTTCTGACACCATCGAGGGGATCAGATCTGGATTGGCGCGCAGCTTGGCATATTGATCCGGATTCTGATTGAGCGCGAGGACGCTGCCAGTAATCGTGTTGCGGGTTGTATCGTTGCCGCCAACGATCAAGAGTACGAGGTTGCCCAGATATTCCATGCGGTCCATGTTGCGGGTTGATTCCCCGTGGGCCAGCATCGATATCAGATCGCATTTGGGCTCGGCGTTGACGCGTTCATTCCACAATCGCGTGAAATAATCAACGCATTCCATCAGCTGAGCACGACGATGCTCATGGCTGACGAAGCTCGATGACTTCGGATTGGCCGTAGCAATATCCGACCAATAGGTCAGCTTGCGCCGTTCATCCCAGGGAAAATCGAACAGCGTTGCCAGCGTCATCGTGGTCAGTTCGATTGATACCTTGTCCACCCAGTCGAACTCTTCGCCGCGCGGCAACGAATCCAGAATGCGAGCGGCCCGCTCCCGAATGATGGGCTCCAGTCGTTCCAGATTCATGGGCGAAACCGCCGGCGTCACGACTTTGCGCTGTGCGTCATGCTTGGGAGGATCCATCGCAATGAACATCGGCAGCTTAAAGTCCTCCATGGGATCGACGATGGAGATCGACGGTTCTGAAGAAAACACCTGATGGTTGGTGTCCACCTTCATGATGTCGTTGTACTTGGTGATCGACCAGTAAGGACCGAACTCATGTTCGGGGCAGTAGTGTACCGGGTCCTCCTTGCGCAGCCGCTCGAAATAGGGCCACATCGCGTCGTTTTTGAACAGCATCGCATCGGCAACATTGATCTTTTCGAGCGGCATGCTCCAGGCATCCTGAACGGCCTGTTCCACAAACGAACGGGCGGCGCTGCTCATTACGGACCTCCTACACATCAACCGCTGCCATGACAGAATGTCATGCTAAGGGCATCTTGCCAATCGCAGGACCATTTTGCACTGCAACAAGCCATGATTGCGCCCCAGCCGGCTGCTTGGCCGGCAAAATGGGTATAGGCTGTAAGGTGCCGAAGGTACGCGGCCAGCCCTGCTACCCAGGTAGGCCGTGCCGATCAGCCGGGAGACCGCTCATGAGCGTTACACATATCCGCAATCCCATCGAATGGAGTGGCGCCGCGCTGGCACAGATGGGTCGCAATTTTGGTGCCGCCCTCAACGCGCTACAAGGCGAGCGTGTGCATGCCCATGTCACAGCCCCGGTGGTCCACAAGATCACCGTTACCGATCTCTTCGTTGCGCTGAGGAAGGGTTGGGAGGATTTTGCCGCCTATCGCAGTGACGTTGTGGTGCTGTGTCTGGTTTATGTCGTAGCAGGCCTGGTGATCGCCCGCCTGGCGCTGGGACAGGGTTTGCTCCCCATGCTGTTTCCATTGGCAAGCGGCTTTGCCATTTTGGGGCCGCTCTTTGGCGTCGGGCTTTACGAGATGAGCAAGCGGCGCGAGCAGGGCGCCCCGGAAAGCTGGACCAATGCCTTTGCTGTGAGCGGCGAGGAGGGCTTTACAGCTATTGTGATCCTCGGTGCCCTCCTCATCTTCGAGTTCCTGGTTTGGCT
>JAKAVI010000060.1 GCA_021817355.1 Pseudomonadota bacterium
CAGATCCGTTCGGTGGGGTCATCATCACCAACTGGTACACGCCGAAGAATGCCCCCAATGAGCGCACCAAGGTCACCGTTTACATTCTGTCGCGGACCCTGCGCGCCGATGGCATAAAGGTGGCGGTGTTCCGCCAGACCCGCCAGGCCAATGGCGAGTGGGTAGATGCAAGCGTCAACCCGCAAACCGCGACCAAGCTGGAGGACGCAATCCTGACGCGGGCGCGCGAGCTTCGCCTTTCGAGCCAGACCAAAGATTAGAGCCAATATCCGCGCCGTGCGCCGCCAAAGCCTCGGCGCGGTCAGCAGGGACTGAGGCAATGGCGCGCTACAACGCCAAGGATTCGGAAATACGCTGGCAGGCGGCCTGGGAGGCTGCCAATGTGTTTGTTGCCGGACGCCTGCCAGACGCGCCCAAATATTACGTGCTCGAGATGTTTCCCTATCCGTCGGGGCGCATCCATATGGGTCATGTACGCAATTATACCATGGGCGATGTCATTGCCCGCTTCCGGCGAGCCCAGGGCTTTGATGTGCTGCATCCGATGGGCTGGGATGCCTTTGGCCTTCCGGCGGAAAATGCTGCCCGGGAAAAGGGGGTGAATCCGCGCGACTGGACCTACCAGAACATTGCGACCATGAAGGCCCAGCTCAAGCAGATGGGACTATCCATCGATTGGTCACGCGAATTTGCCACCTGTGACCCGGGCTACTACAGACACCAGCAGGAGCTCTTTCTCGACCTTTATGAGGCCGGGCTCGTCTATCGCGCCGAGGCCGACGTGAACTGGGATCCGGTCGATGGCACCGTTCTGGCCAATGAGCAGGTGATCGACGGGCGCGGCTGGCGTTCGGGGGCCCTCGTCGAGCGCAAAAAATTGAGCCAGTGGTTCTTTCGCATTACCGAATTTGCCGAGGAACTCCTGCACGGGCTGGATGAGTTGGACCGCTGGCCCGAAAAGGTGCGGGTGATGCAGCGCAACTGGATTGGTCGTTCGGCAGGTCTTAAGTTTCGCTTTGCGCTGGTGGGCGGCGGACAGATTGAGGTGTTCTCTACCCGTCCCGACACGCTCTTTGGCGCGAGTTTTGTGGCCCTGTCGCCCGAGCACCCCTTGAGCGCCGAACTGGCGCAAAAAGATCCGGCATTGGCAGGGTTCATCGCCGAGTGCCGCCGGCTAGGTACGGCAGAAGAAGCCATCGAAACTGCCGAAAAGCGCGGCTATGACACCGGATTGAAGGTGGTCCACCCTCTTGATCCCAGCTGGACGCTGCCGGTCTATGTCGCCAATTTCGTCCTCATGGGCTATGGCACTGGTGCGATTTTCGGTTGCCCCGCCCATGATCAGCGCGATCTCGATTTCGCGCGCAAATATGGTCTTGCGGTACTGCCCGTGGTCGCCCCGGAAGGGCAGGAAACAATGCAGATCGGCGATGAGGCCTATGTTGGTCCGGGCAGGCTGATCAATTCGCGGTTTCTCAACGGCCTTGAGGTCGACGTCGCCAAGGACAAGGTTGCGGGTCTTATCGAGACTGCCGGTCAGGGTGAACGCACGGTCAATTACCGCCTGCGCGACTGGCTGGTGTCGCGGCAGCGGCCCTGGGGTTGTCCCATACCCATGATCAAATGCCCCAGCTGCGGCATCGTGCCGGAAAAGCGCGAGAACCTGCCAGTGCGCCTGCCCGAGGAACTGACCTTCAAGGGGGCGGGAAATCCTTTGGACAGCGATCTGTCCTTCAAGCTGACGCGCTGCCCGCGATGTGGCGTCAGTGCAGAACGCGAGACCGATACCTGCGACACCTTTGTCGATTCATCCTGGTATTTCGCCCGTTTTGCCGATGTCACGGCGAAGACCCCGCTGAACAGCGCTGCGGTCGCCCGCTGGCTGCCGGTGGACCAGTACATTGGTGGCATCGAGCACGCGATCTTGCATCTGCTCTATTCCCGGTTTTTCACCCGGGCCCTGCGTAAATGCGGCCATACCCTCATCAGCGAGCCCTTTGCCGGGCTGTTCACTCAAGGCATGGTCTGCCACGAAACCTATCGCGCCCCAGATGGTGCCTGGGTTGAGCCCGCCGACGTCGAAAAACGCGATGGCAAGGCATTCCGCAAAGCCAGCGCGCAGGAACTTGCGATCGGCCCATCGGAAAAGATGAGCAAGTCCAGGAAGAATGTGATCGCTCCGGAAGTTATCATCGACCTCTTTGGCGCCGATACCATTCGCTGGTTCATGCTGTCCGATACGCCTCCCGAGCGTGACATCGAATGGACCGAAGAGGGTGCGGAAGGCTGCTGGCGCTTCGTCCAGCGTATCTGGCGACTGGTCAGCGAGGACGGGGCCAGTGGGCAGGGCGCGCGCCTGCAACAAGAGACGGACGCCGATCTGGCGCTCGCGCGCGCCAGCCATCGCGCCATTGCGGCCGTCACGGAGGATCTTGAGGCCCTGCGCTTCAATCGCGCGGTGGCCCAGATCTACACCCTGGCCAATGAGATCTCGGCCAGCAGGGCTGGGAATGCAGCGCGCCGGCAAGCGCTGCAAACCCTGGTTCTGCTGATCGGTCCGATGATGCCCCATCTCGCCGAAGAGTGCTGGCGGCATCTGGGCCAGAAGGGGCTTGTGGCCGAGACGCCCTGGCCCAAGGCTGATGCCGAGCTGGTGCGTTCAAGCGAGGTTACCCTCGCCGTTCAGGTCAATGGTAAGCTGCGGGGTACGCTGGAACTTGCCAAGGGCGCCGCAAAGGATGAGGCTGAGAAGGCGGCGCTTGCTCTGGAGGCGGTGCAGCGCGCCCTCGAGGGCAAGATGCCCCGACGGGTCATCGTCGTACCGGATCGCATCGTCAATATTGTCGTATGATAAAGCGATTGACCGTACTGGTCCTGGCACTTGGCCTGAGCGGATGTGGCTTTCGTCCGCTTTATGGACGCTATGGCGCTGATCCTGATGCCGCGGCCATCTTTGCCCAGATCTACATTCCGCCGATCGCCTCCGATGAGGCGGGATATAATTTGCGCAACACGCTGATTGACCTGCTCAGGTCCAGAGCATCCTCGGCAGGCGCGCGCTATCGCCTTTCCATCACCTTGGCACAGTCCCGCCAAGGTATTGCCATCGAGCCCAATGCCACAATCACCCGCTACAACTATCAGCTGAACGCCCGCTACACGCTTTATGACCTGGCCCGCGACAAAATTGTCACCAGCGGAAGCGAAGAAGCGCTCTCCGCCTACAATGTGCCGTTGTCATCGGCGACCTCGCTTTACTCGACCTTGATGGCACGGCGCGACGCGCAGCGGCGGGCCGCAGAGGATGTCGCCCAGCGCATCCGCATGGATCTTGCCGTCTTCTTTGCCGAGCCAAGGTCGCGCTCATGATCATCAAGCATAGCGAGGCCGACCGATTTGCCTCGAGGCCTCCTGCCGGCCTTTTCGCGGCCCTGGTTTTCGGACCGGACAGCGGGCTTGTGCGCGAACGCGCGGAACGACTGGCGCGCAGCGTGGTGTCGGATCTGAATGACGCCTTTCTCGTCAGCGAGCTTGATGAGACGATACTCTTAGCCGATCCCGCCCGCCTCGCAGACGAAGCGGCGTCGATATCGATGCTGGGTGGACGGCGGGTGGTCCGCGTGCGCGACGCCGGTAATGGTCTTACCCCCCTCTTTGCCAGGTTTCTGGCCAAGCCAAGTGGAGATGCGCTGATTGTGGTCGAAGCCGGGGATCTGTCCAAGGCGGCGGCGTTGCGCAAGCTCTTTGAAGACGCCCCGAATGCGGCGGCCCTGGGCTGTTATGGCGATACGGCACGCGATCTGGCGCAGCTCGTGCGCGAGGTGATGAAGGAACATGGGCTCGCCATCACCGCTGACGGGGTTGAAGAAGCGGTGGTGCGGCTGGGGTCGGACCGGGGCGTGAGCCGGCGCGAACTGGAAAAGCTTGCCCTTTATGCGCGTGACGCCGGCAAGGTTGCAGTCACCGACGTACGTGCGGTCATGGGCGATGAAGCCGAGGCGAGGACTGAAGAAGTCTGTGACGCGGCCGGCGAGGGCAATCTCCAACTGCTGGATCTGGCGCTGTCCAGGCTGTGGGCGCACGATACCTCGCCCGTAGCCGTGGTGCGCATTGCGCTGTCGCATTTTCAGCGCCTGGCGCAGATCCGTGTCCTGGTTGATCGCGGCGAAGCGGTGGAGGGCGCGTTGAAGAAACTGCGTCCGCCGCTGCATTTTTCGCGGCAAGGGAGCTTTCGCGCGCAGATCGGTCGCTGGAATGCGCCACGGCTGCAGCGCGCCCTCGAACTGCTCCTTGAAGCCGAGGAACTGTGCAAGACGACAGCTGTACCGAGCAAGGCGGCGTGCGGGCGGGCGCTGCTCAACATCGCCTCGCTGGCCAGGATGCGCTGAGATGCTGACCATCCGCATCATACCCTGTCTCGATGTCAAGGACGGCCGCGTCGTCAAAGGCGTCAATTTTGTTAATCTGCGCGACGCCGGTGATCCGGTGGAGCAGGCAGTGCTCTACGATGCCGCTGGCGCCGATGAGCTGTGCTTTTTGGATATCACTGCCAGCCATGAAAAGCGCGGCATTCTGCTGGAAGTCGTGCAACGCACAGCCGAAGCCTGCTTCATGCCGTTAACGGTTGGTGGCGGCATCCGGACACTTGAGGACATCCGGGCGCTCTTGCTGGCAGGCGCGGATAAGGTTTCCATCAACACCGAAGCGGTGCGGCGGCCGGATTTTGTTCGTGATGCCGCCGAGAAATTTGGCAGCCAGTGCATCGTGGCGGCGATCGACGCCAAGGACGCAGGTGAGGGAAAGTTCGAGGTCTTCACCCACGGCGGACGCACGCCAACCGGTCTTGATGCAGTGACCCACGCGCAGCGTCTTGCGGCCTATGGTGCCGGTGAAATCCTGCTGACCTCGATGGATCGTGACGGCACGCGCAGTGGCTATAACCTGGCCCTCACCCGAGCCGTTGCCGATGGTGTCGAGGTCCCGGTGATTGCCAGCGGCGGGGTCGGCACCGTTGCCGATCTCGTCAAAGGTGTGGTCGAGGGTCATGCCAGTGCGGTACTCGCAGCCTCGATTTTTCACTATGGCGAGGTCAGTGTTGCCGAGGCCCGCGCGGCACTGAAAGCTGCCGGTCTTCCCGTGCGCAAGAGCTGAGCACAAGGAGGCTTGCCGCCAAAAGCGTTCCGTGGGAGTTGATGAACAGGAACGCCACGAGACGGGGACAGAGCGCGGAGCCTGGCATCGTGCCCAAGGAAGAACAATACGAATTGCGTCTTGGTGAGGCCCTGGAGCGCCGGCGGGGTCCGGTCCGCAGCGCCAGCCTGGGACGTCGACATCCCCGTGCGGGCGGCGATGGTTCACGCGGACCAGCTAGGCCGCTGGCCCGGAAGGCCGGCATCTGGGTGCTGCCCCGCGAGGCGACGGCAGGTGAGGCTTTCATGCGCACCCTTGAGCATTGCCGCAGCCACATACTCGCCAATCTGCCAGCAGTGTCGCAGAGCCACGAAGTCGAAGGCGTGCACCAGCTGCGTGTGGCTTTGCGCCGTTTGCGCGTGGCGCTTGTTGCTTTTGGCGCGGACTTTCGTACGCCTGAACTTGATGCCTTGCGCCTGCGCGCAAAGCTTTTGGCCGCAGGGCTGGGGCCGGCCCGTGACATGGATGTCTTTCTTGACGAACTCATGGCGCCGGCGCAGGCCGATGCGGGTCTGCCGGAGGCATTTGCACTGCTGCGCGCCCGTGCCACTGCACGTCGTGATGCGGCCTGGCAGACGGCGGTAAACACCGCTTCAAGCCTTGCCTTTCACAGCTTTGTCCATGATCTGACCCAGGCCATCGCGCATCGCGCGTGGTATGAGGCAGGGTCGCGGGAGGAGGATCGGCTTTTGCGCTTTGACCAGCCGGTTCGTCTGCTGGCGGATCGCCAGCTTGCGCACTACTTCCGCAAGGCCAAGAAACGGGCGCGTAAACTGCAGAGCCTCAACGAAGCGCAACGCCATGAACTGCGCATTGCCCTCAAGAAGCTGCGCTACACTCTCGAATTCTTTTCCTCGCTCTATGATCCAAAGATGGTCAGGTCATTCGTGCGCCGGTTGTCGCTCATGCAGGACGTGCTTGGGAGCTTGCAGGATCTGGCGGTTGCGCGGCGGATCCTGCACGATCTTGTCGAGGCCGCGTCCGAGCAGCAGGCACCCGAACAAGGCGAGCTGCGATTTGCTGCGGGAACCGTTTATGGTTGGCATCTGGAGCGGGCCAACGCCGCCTGGAGCGAGGCCAAACTGCGCTGGAAACGTCTTTCGAAGACAGAGCCGTTTTGGAGCCCGTCGTGACACGTCAGACCATCGATCTTGTGCAGAAGGATCAATATCCGGCCAATATTCAGGCCATTCTCAAACGGGCAGCGCCCTGTGCCGCCTGGCTCGGTCAGGAACTCCTCGAAATCGATGCCGAGACTGGCTGGTGCCGGATCGCCTATAGTCTCGGCGAGGCTCAGTTCAATCGCTTTGGTGCGGTCCATGGTGGCGCCATTGCCTGTGTCATGGACGATGTGTTGTCGGTGGCGGCGGGGCTTGTGCTGGCCTGGGGAGAAATTGCGCCGACGCTTGAGATGAAGGTGAGCTATCTCAACCAGGCCGGCGCGGGTCGGCATATTGGTGAAGCCTGCGTCCGCAAGCGCGGGCGGCAGATCAGCTTTCTTGAGGCGAGCCTGATGCGCGCGGACGGCAGGCTCATCGCAACCGCCTCAGGTACGATCATGATCTCAGCCCTCAAACGGTCCCAGACTTGAAGTGTCCTGATCACGACGGGGGTGTGCGGTCGCCTGTCATGCCCTCAGACGGCGTGCCCTCGGGGCCCGGATCATCGGGAGCGGATGACGCCGCGGCAGAGGGCGCCGTGCCCTCGGCGGTATCGTCCATTGCGGAGACAGGGTCCTGGGCGGGTGGGGTTTTGGGGGCAAGCCAGAGAAGCGTGTCAAAGCCTTTGCAGTGATCGCAGAGTACCTGCCAGTGCGCGCAGCTCCAGCTACAGCGCGTGCAGCGGAAATCGCTGTCGCGTGGCGCCCGCACTGCGCGTAGCAGCCAGCCGTGGGCAGCTACGCTGTCATGGTGCTGACGTTCTTCGATTTCGGCAAAGAGGATGCAGATTCGTGCGCTGATTTGGCCATGCGACCACGGTACCAAGACGCGCCTGGCATCGGACCAGCGGTTCATGACGATATGCTGTTCGGCTTCGAGCACACAACTTTCGAAATGCGCGGGCAAGGTGCGGGCAAGGCCTAAGAGCCGGTCACTGCGTTCTGGCGCGGTGTCGCGCGGCTGGATGGCAGCATAGGCCACCGCAAGTTCGGGATGGGGTGCCTTGGACCAGGCTCTTTCAATCACCTGCTGGGCGCGCCTGTCCTTGCCGCCATAGACGAGCCGCCTGGCGGCGAGGATGGCAGCGGGCAGGAGACCTGGTTCGCGATCCAGCGCCTCCAGGGCCAGATCCAGCGCCTGTTTGGGCGCAGTTGCTTCAGTCTCAAGTGCCTGAACGGCGAGGAGGACTGCGCCCCAGCGTCTGAGACGATCGGTGGCCATGAGCCGGGCCTTGCCCGCATCGTCGAGCAATGTCTTGGCCTCATTCCATTCGCCGCGTGTCGCTCGCAGCACGAAGAGCGCTTCGATGGGCCAGGCGGCGCGCGGCTTGAGCGCATGTGCCCGCAGGCCAAGCTCAAGAGCTCTTTGGGTATCGCCCCCTGCCAGCGCCACCTTGAAAAGTCCTTTGAGGCCCAGGAACTCGGTATGGGCGTGGCTCAGCATCGCCTGATAGGCTGCGGCCTCAGCCTGATCGTCCGCAGCAAGACTGGCGGCTTGCGTCGCCAGGAGCAGACCGAGGGGCGAAGCCGCCAAAGTGGGACTGACGCGGGTGCTCCAGTGCTGAACCTCCTTGATCTCTCCTGCGGCGGCAGCAACTAGGCCTTGCGACAGGGCATCTTCACCGCGGCGCAGGCGCCGCAGCTGCCACCATTGTCCAAGTGCCTGGGGTGCTCCCAGAACAAGGCCGAAGATGCGGCCAAGAACGATTACTCCGAGGGCAAAGAGGGTGGTCACGCCGACAAACAGCCCCGCTGACATGTGGATCTGCCAGTTACCGATTTCCAGATCGAGGTGGCCTTTGAGGGTGGCAAGCCAGAGTGCCGTAAACGCGGCGATGACCGCGATGGCAAAGAAGACGAGGACCCTTCTCATCTTGCACCTGTGCCGGCAGATTTTTGTGCGCTCTGGTCAAGGATTATTCTGCTCAGCGTGCGGGTGGCGGCGTCGAGGGCAAGGCGGGCCCTTGCTGCGGTCAGCCAGGACGCGGCGGCAGCCCTGGCCGGGCGATCAAGTCCGGCGACATTGGCAACGGCCGTCGCCACATCGCCATGCGCGAGTGCCTGCTGGGCGCGGGCAAGACGGGCTTCGGTCGTATTGCCCGAGATGGGGGCGATTCGACGCACCGAAACCAGGCCTCCGAACTCTGCCCAGGTGCGCGCAAACCAGTTCGGAGCATAGGCAAGGCGCTCGGCCTTAAGAATGGCGTTGGCGTCGTGATCGAGCTGCCGGGCGAGCTGGTCCGGTGATGGTACCCCCTGATCTGCATGGTGGCTGAGGACGCTCAGGGCCGGTGAGGGCGGCAGCAGCGTCGTGAGCGCATGAAGTTCGCCGTCATAGGGCGCTCCGTGGACGCTGGTTTGCACCAGCTCGGCCAGCGCCAGCATCGCTGCGGCCTTTGTCATCACCTGCGCGGGGGTGTCGTGTTGCACGCGGGTCACGCGCTGTTCGAGCTCTGTGACCGCGCTTTTGGGTGCGAAAGACTGCAGCTGCTGACGCAGATCAGCAGGTGGGGCGCTCTTATCCAGCTGCGCGACTTGCGTTTGAAGGTGCGCAAGCTCGACATCCACGCGGTGCAGCTTGCCGCTGAGGCGGGCGAGGCTGGCCTGTGTTTTGGCGAGCGTGCTGTTGAGACGGGCGATCGTTCCCGCGGCGCCCAAGTAGGAGCCAGACGGCTTGGAGGCTGCCGGGCTACCGGGCGGGGCGGCCAGATGCGGAAGTTCCCCCAGCTGCTGATGGATAGCCGCAAGTTCAGCGCCATTTTTGGCGTTCGCGGCTTTGAGGGCTGCGATGACGCCGCCATCAGGGGCGGAGCCACTGTTCTGCGCTTTTTCGACAGCGCTGAGACGGGCTTCGTCGGCATCGACCCGACTTTTGAGAGTGCCGAGGCGGCGTTCCAGGGCGGCGAAGCTGGCAGCCGCGGCTTGAGGTGCGCGTCCG
>JAKAVI010000103.1 GCA_021817355.1 Pseudomonadota bacterium
GCGGCGCCTGGACGCAGGGGCTTGGGTTGGCTGTCATGCGGTGCCCACGCCGTCATGTAAACGATGTCAAAGCTGGCTTTCAGCTGCCCCTGGCTTGTCCCGAAACTCTCCTGGTAATGGGCGAGCATTGCCGCCAGAACGCTGCGGGTAAGTGGTCGGCGCTCTCGGGCGTGCAGGTAATTCACCTCACCCATTGCACGAAGATCTCTCACTAAAATAGCAAAATTGTTATAATTTACCGTCGTTCTCTCCACATCCGTGACGGGTAGGGCAAAGCCGGCGCGTTGCAGCAGCAGGCCCAGACTGCGGACATCCGCGAATGGCGACACCCGGGGGCTGAGCCCGCCGCGCAGCTCCAATTCCGCAGCGGCAAAGGCTGCCCGCAGCTCATGCAAGGTGTCACCACCAAATAGTGCAGCAACAAAAAGCCCGTCCGGACGCAAGAGGTTACGGATCTGAACCAGTGTACCCGGCAGATCGTTGACGGCGTGCAGGGACAGCACCGAGGTCACCAAATCGAAGCGCTGCATACCAAAAGGCAGCGCCTCCTCATCGCCGATCAGCTGTCCGCCGTCGCGAGCCGCCAATGTCAGCTGGGTCCACTGCTCTGCATGGGGCGTCAGACACCGCCGGCTTTCCGGAGAGCTGGCAAGATCAAGGGCGGAGTGAAAGCGGCGGCGTACCGCCCCTAGCCGATCAGACAAACCGTCCGCGGCCTCACGCAATAAGAAGCGATCTTCACCAAAGCGCTGCCCGCGCGCTCGGCGAAGGCGGTACAAGGCCCGGTCAAAAATTTGCGGCACAGCTGAGTTGGTTGGCTGGTGAAGAGATGTTGAGGGCACCATGATCAGGTCCTAGCCCAAGCCGGGCACCGGCGGCAACGTTGTCCAGTTTGCAACAGCCGCCGGATTGACGAATATCCAAACGCGGCCGTCCGCAATCGACGTGGTTGGATTGTTGTGCTGGCCCCTGTCTGAACTATATTTTGTGCGGTTCGCGTCAAAGGCTACCCCCGTGCCCCATATCACGATCTATACAACGCCCTTGTGCCCCTATTGCGCGCGGGCCAAACGGCTCCTGAGCGCCAAGGGTGCCACCTTCGAGGAAATCGACGTCATGATGGACCCAGACCAGCGCCGGGAGATGGAGCACCGCTCTGGCCGTCACACCGTCCCTCAGATCTTCTTTGCCAACACGCACATCGGCGGGTGTGACGACCTCTACCGGTTAGACGAAACGGGACAGCTCGACGCCATGCTTCAGGAAACACCGGCATGACCCGGTTCAAGGCGGCCTGCGTCCAGCTCCGCTCCAGCGATGATGTCGCAGAAAACATCGCCATGGCCAGTGGGCTGATCCGTAAGGCAGCGGCAAGCGGGGCCAGGTTCGTCGCCACACCAGAAAACACCACCTTGATGGCGCCCGATGGCGGGGCCAAGCTCGAGCGCAGCTTTGACGAAAACAATGACCCTGCACTGCCCGCCTTCCGCGCCCTCGCCGGCGAACTGGGGATCTGGCTCTTAATCGGATCCCTGGCGATCAAAACCACCGCCACCAAGACGGCAAATCGCAGCTTTCTGATTGATCCACAGGGGGTTATTAAAGCTCGGTACGACAAGATCCACCTCTTTGATGTAGATTTACCGTCTGGGGAAAAATATCGTGAATCCAATACCGTGGACGGCGGTTCTCAGGCTGTTCTTGTGGATAGTGCCTGGGGAAAAATAGGCCTTTCGATCTGTTATGACCTACGTTTTCCACAGCTTTACAGGCGTCTTGCCAAGGCGGGCGCGCTGGTTCTGACTGTCCCCTCAGCCTTTACCGAGACCACGGGCCGGGCCCACTGGCACAGTCTTCTTCGTGCCCGGGCCATCGAAAACGGGGCCTTTGTGATCGCACCGGCACAAGGTGGACTTCATGCTAACGGGCGACGCACCTATGGCCACAGTCTGATCATTGATCCCTGGGGAGAGATCTTGGCTGAGGCGGAAGAGGAGCCCTGTGTCATCCTGGCAGATGTCAATCTCGAGGCTGCGCAAGCTGCGCGCGCCCGCATTCCCAATCTCGAACATGACCGGGATTTCGACCTGTGGGTGACGTGATGGGAATGGCGGCCATCCGGTTGCCGACCCGGCACTCTATAATCCAGAGTGGTTGCACTGGGACACAATTGGTCCCATTTTCCGGCGTAGCCTCATAACTCATACTAGGTTTTGGGAGTGATATTTCGTGATCGTCTATAGTCTGGCCTGTGCACAAGGCCATGGCTTCGAAGGATGGTTTCGTGACAGCGCCGCGTACGAGCTGCAGGCCAAGGATGGCAAGCTCGTATGCCCGGTGTGCGATTCGCGGCAGATAGAAAAGGCGCCGATGGCTCCTGCCGTGGCTGGCACCAAGGACAAGGCTGCCCCCTCCGCCGGCGATCTGAAGCAGATGCACCAGTATCTGACGGGTTTGCGCAAATACATTGAGACTCACGCCGAGAATGTGGGCCGAGATTTCCCGGAGGAAGCCCGCAAGATCCATTATGGCGAGGTCGAGGAACGTCCGATCTATGGTGAGGCCAGCCTCTCGGAGGCGCGCGAGCTCATTGATGAGGGCATCTCGGTCGCGCCGTTGCCACCGGATGTCGGAGACACCAACTGATCGATTGCCCCGCCGCCAAGGGCCGATCATAAACGGCCGACATCCGGAGTATGGCCGTGAGTCTGCCTGCACAACTGATCAAGCTCGAATTCTTCCTCAAGCGCCTTGCGGGGTACCGCGCGCAAGATGATTTCTCGCGTCGCTATTGGGAAGCGCGCTACCGCTGGGGTGGAAATTCTGGGAAGGGTTCCCGTGGGGACATTGCTGCGCGCAAGGCTGAATTTGTTACCACATTCTGCCGCGAGCACGATGTTGCGAGCCTCGTCGAGCTAGGATCCGGCGACGGTGTGTGCGCCTCCCAGATCAGGGTTGCCCAGTATCTCGGACTCGACCTGTCCCAAGATGCCATTCTGCGCGCCCGGCGGCGCGTGTCCTCGCCCACCCATCGCTTTGCAACGATCGCCGGAGACAGTCCTGAGGTCATTGTTGACAAGGTGAGATCGTACCATGACGGGGACCTGCCCCTGGTCAGCCTGTCGATGGACGTGATCCTGCATTTGGTTGAAGACAGCGTCTTTGAGGCGTATCTGAAGACGCTTTTTGCCATCAGCGCCCGCTACATCGTGGTGTTCTCCTCGGACGCCGACGGCCCTGATGAGATTCACGTACGCCATCGCGCCTATGCCCGCCGTTTCCTAGCGGACTTTCCTGTGCGCCAGATTCAAGCGCATGGTGACGGCATGCCGGCTCATTTCAAGGTGTTTGAAAAGCTGTGAGACGTCCTAGAACTTAACGGATTGGAACAGGGCCAGGACACTGGTCCCCACCGCAGAGACTGCCGACACGATAACGAGCGCGATGCCTCCAGCTATGACGGCATATTCGATTGCTGTGGTACCTAGAACATCGGCAATGAGGTCTAGCCTAAAAGCTCGACCAGGGCTGGAATGAGGGGAATGTCGGCTGGAGGCATCGCATAGTCGCGCAGCTTTGCCGGACGCACCCATTTGAGCACCTGCCCCTCGCAGGGCCGGACAATGCCCTGCCAGCGTCGACAGATGAAGAGTGGCATGAGCAGATGAAAGCTTGGATAGGTATGAGACGCAAAATTGAGCGGCGCCAGGCAGGATTCCTGGACGGAAATACCTAGTTCTTCGCGCAGCTCGCGGATCAGCGCCTCCTCGGGACGCTCGTCCGCCTCTACTTTTCCTCCCGGAAATTCCCATAGCCCAGCCATGCTCTTCTCAGGCGGCCTCTGCGCCAGCAGCACACGACCATCTGCGTCCACGAGAGCGCAGGCTGCGACTAGAACCGTCTTAACCTGCGTCATATGGCATCAGCCTAAAGGACCTGCTTTAACAGGTGATTGCATCAACCGGGACAATTTGAGCCGTCAACTGCGGTAGGCGCCATTGATATGGATATAGCCTTCGGTGAGATCGCACGTCCAGACGCGGGCGTGTCCCCGTCCCAAGCCTATATCTACCGCAATTTTCACGGTGCGCTGAGCCACAGCTGCACTCGCTTTGGCTTCGTCATAGCGACGGGCCCGGGCACCGCCCTCGGCCACGACGTGGCCGCCGAAAGCTATTTTGAGCCGGTCGCGGTCAGCTGGCTCTCCGGCTTTGCCCACTGCCATGACGATACGGCCCCAATTGGCATCGCCGCCAGCAATCGCGGTTTTGACCAGAGGTGAATTGGCGATGCTCATGGCGATGCGACGGGCGCTGGCGTCACTTTTTGCGCCGCTGACATCGACCTCGATGAGCTTCTGGGCACCTTCGCCATCGCGAACCACCTTCAGGGCCAGATCAAGCAGCACGGCATCGAGCTTGCGACGAAAATCTGCCAGCCTTGGGTCGGTGGCGCGGGTAATGCGCGGGTGGGCACGGCCCTGCCCGGTCGCAAACAGAAGCAGGGTGTCAGAGGTAGAGGTATCACTGTCCACGGTGATGCAATTGAAGCTCCTGGCAACACCGTCCGACAGTAAATCCTGAAGTACGACCGCGGGAATGGCAGCATCGGTAAAAACAAAGGCAAGCATTGTTGCCATATCAGGAGCGATCATTCCCGAGCCCTTGGCAATGCCATTAATCGTTACCTTGCTGCCTGCTATGCGCGCACTGGCGGTCGCAAACTTCGGATAGGTATCGGTCGTCATGATGGCACGCGCAGCCGCCTCCCAGCTGTCCGCGGCGGCGCTGTCACAGACCTGCGGCAGGACTTCGATGATCTTGTGGGCAGGCAGTGGCTCACCAATCACCCCGGTAGAGGCAAGAAAGATCTCCGCAATCGAGCAGTCCAGCGCGGCAGCGGTAGCCTGCGCCACTGCCCGTACGGTCGACTTGCCTGCCTGCCCGGTAAAGGCATTGGCATTGCCTGAGTTTACCACAAGCCCGCGCGCCTTTCCGCGGGCGAGCTTGCTGCGACACCAGTCCACCGGCGCCGAGGGCGCCTTGGAACGCGTGAACACACCCGCCACCTGGGTTCCCGGAGCCAGTTGCGCCACCATCACATCCGTACGTCCGGGATATTTGATACCCGCGGCGGCGTTTGCCAGCCGGACCCCGGCCACGGCCGGCAGGGGCTTCTGGGCGGTCGGCGCCAACGGAGAGCGGGGATGCATCCCCGCCGCCTGTGTCATGGATTGCGCGCCAGATTTGCCATTTGTGGCCGGACCACGACCTTTCGCCCTGGCCTTGATAGCGGGTTTGCGCACCTGGGATTTGGTCATGGGGCTTGCCTTAATGATGCCGGGCTGGCTGAGCGAGGTTTGCAACTCCCGGGAGCGCCGGAATTGAGCCAAAATCCATTGAATTGACAAGGGGGAAGGCGCTTCTTATCTCTGCCCGGCGCCTGTGCGGACCAATCCGCCGGGCCATCGATTGAAGCCGGGGGATCCCGGCCCTCCCCTTCCCTGAGGACATTTATGCTCAGCAGCATTGCCCAGCGCCTTTTCGGCTCCGCGAACGAACGCAAGCTCCGTGCCATGTGGCGCCAGGTCGAGCAGATCAATGCGCTCGAAGACCGGTTCAAAGCCAAATCCGATGATGAACTGCGCGCGATGACCGCCCACTTCCGAGAGCGGATCGCAAACGGCGAGACGCTAGACGAATTGCTGCCGGAGGCGTTCGCCACGGTCCGCGAGGGCGCCTGGCGTACCCTTGGGCAGCGTCATTTTGATGTCCAGCTGGTTGGAGGCATGGTTCTGCATAACGGACGCATCGCCGAAATGAAAACCGGCGAAGGCAAGACGCTGGTGGCGACACTTCCGACTTATCTCAATGCACTCGAAGGTAAAGGTGTCCATATCGTCACCGTCAATGACTACCTAGCCAGCCGTGATGCCGAGTGGATGGGTCAGGTCTACCGCTTTTTGGGCATGACGGTCGGTTGCATTGTCCATGGCCTGGACGATGAGGAGCGCAAGGCCGCCTATCAGTGCGACATCACCTACGGCACCAATAACGAGTTTGGCTTCGACTACCTGCGTGACAACATGAAGTATTCGCAGGAGACCATGACCCAACGCACGCACCATTACGCGATCGTGGACGAAGTCGACTCTATCCTAATCGACGAAGCGCGTACACCGCTCATCATTTCAGGCCCGACAAACGATCTGACAGAGGTCTATCTTGCGGCCGACAAGCTCATTCCTCTGCTGACCGATTCCGATTATGAACTCGATGAAAAACAGCGGACCGTCACACTGACAGAATCCGGTAATGAACGCATGGATGCGGCCTTGCGCGAGATCGGACTGCTCACCACAGGTGATCTTTATGATATCGAGAACATTACCCTCTTGCATCATGTCAATCAGGCGCTGAAAGCCCACAAGCTGTTTCTCAAGGACCGTGACTATATCGTCAAGGATCGTGAGGTCATGATCATTGACGAGTTCACGGGCCGCATGATGCCGGGCCGACGCTACTCGGAGGGACTGCATCAGGCGCTGGAAGCCAAGGAAGGGGTAGAAATACAGCCGGAAAATGTCACCCTAGCCTCCATCACCTTCCAGAACTATTTCCGCCTTTACAAAAAACTTGCCGGCATGACCGGAACGGCGCTGACCGAAGCAGCGGAATTCATGGACATCTATAAGCTCGATGTCATTGAGGTTCCGACCAATCTCCCGATCGCACGTATTGACCACGACGATGAGGTCTATCGCTCTGTCGCAGAGAAGCATGACGCGATCATCAAACTCATTCAGGACTGTCAGAGCCGTGGTCAGCCGGTTCTGGTTGGAACAGTATCGATCGAAAAATCAGAAGAGCTTTCGGCTCAGCTCAAAAAGAAGAAGATCACGCATAGCGTCCTCAATGCCCGCTATCATGAGCAGGAAGCTAGCATCGTGGCACAGGCAGGGGTCTGCGGCGCGGTCACTATCGCTACGAACATGGCAGGCCGCGGCACCGACATTCAGCTCGGCGGTAATGCCGACATGCGCATCAAGAACGAACTTGCTGCCATCACCAACGCTACTGAACGAGCGCGCATGGCGGAAAAAATTCGTGAAGAAGTCGCCGAAAACAAGAAAAAGGCCCTGGCTGCCGGCGGTCTTTTCATCGTCGGCACCGAACGCCATGAAAGCCGGCGCATTGATAACCAGCTGCGCGGCCGCTCCGGCCGGCAGGGTGATCCGGGCGCATCAAAGTTTTTCCTGTCTCTGCAGGACGACCTGATGCGCATATTTGGCTCAGACCGCATGGAATCGGTGCTGAAGCGCATCGGCCTTCAGGAAGGCGAGGCCATCGCCCATCCCTGGGTGAACAAAGCTCTGGAGAAGGCGCAGCAGAAGGTCGAGGACCGCAATTTCGAGATCCGCAAGAATATTCTCAAATACGACGATGTTCTCAATGACCAACGACGTGTCATATTTGAGCAACGCAAGGAGATCATGGAAAGCGACGAAGTCGCCGATCAGATAAAGGAATTCCGCGCAACGGTGATCGACGAGCTGGTGGCTCGCCACATTCCGGAAAAAGCCTATGCGGAACAGTGGGATTCAGCTGGGCTGGAGGAAGAAGTCCGCACCATCTTCGGCTTGGAATTGCCCGTGGTTGGATGGGCTAAAGAGGAGGGCATAGCCGAAGAAGAGGTGCATGAACGACTGACTAAGGCGGTCGAGGAACGTGCCGCGGAACGCGCTGCCAACTTCGGGCCTGACATCATGCGCTATGTCGAAAAAACCGTTCTACTGCAGACCCTAGATCACAACTGGCGCGAACATATCGTCAATCTTGATCATCTGCGCCAATATGTGGGACTGCGCGGTTATGGTCAGCTCGACCCCCTCAACGAGTACAAGCAGGAAGCCTTCGCCTTGTTCGAAGCGCTGATCTCCAAGCTGCGCACCGACGTGGTCAGCCAGTTGATGCAGCTGCAGATCAATGTGGAGGCACCGCCAACGCTGGAAGAACCCAGTCTGCAGCAACTTCAGGCACTGCATGTAGACCCCTATACGGGAGAAAACGAGTTCGACAGCGCAAACTTTGGTGCCGGCATGGCCAGCGCCAACACCCCCTTCGTCCACCGTAGCGAAAATGTGCAGGTCGATCCGAACAATCCCCAGACCTGGGGCAAAGTGCAGCGCAACGCACCATGTCCCTGCGGTTCGGGCCGCAAATTCAAGCACTGCCATGGGGCTTTGGTGTAAGTAAGGCCCCTGCCCGGCGAGACTCCTCTCGCGCGCTGACGCGGCGTCACGCAAAGAACCCACGCCGGGACCAGGCCTGAAGCAGACAAGGAGATTTGCCGGACGATCTGGCCTGCCAACCCTAGGCATTTGAGCTCAGCGCAGCTGCAGGCGGGGCTTTGCAACAACTGGGTTTGCGGCGCAAGCTGGCCTCGCAGCTCAGGGGCTTACCAGCATGCCGCAGTCCTTTCGTGTTGAAATCGGTCAGTCGACCATCAATGCCATCCTGCGCAAAGTTCGCGCTTATGAGTGGCATGAAGCACCACAAGGACCCGGACTTGAGGACAACTGGGCCTATGGCGCCAATCTCAATTACATGCGGGAGTTGTGCCGCTATTGGGTTGAAAACTACGACTGGTTTCACTGGCAGGATGAGCTTAACCGCTTTGCCCAATACCAGGCCGAGGTTGAGGGGTTGTCTATTCACTTCTATCACGAGCCAGGATCGGGGCCAGCGCCCCTCCCCCTGATCCTCAGTCACGGCTGGCCTGGCTCCACATTTGAATTTCTTCATATCATCGATCAGCTGGCTCACCCTGAGCGTCATGGCGGAGACGCCCGCGATGCCTTCACCGTGATCGTGCCGTCACTGCCTGGCTATGGCTTTTCTGGCAAGCCCAAGCGGCCGATTTCGCCGCGCACGATTGCACGCATGTTTGATGGGCTCATGACCGAGGTTTTGAACCTGCCGGGTTACATCGCTCAGGGTGGCGACTGGGGTTCGGCGGTTTCGGGGTGGATGGGCTACGAAGGCAAGGGGTGTCGAGCAGTCCATCTCAACATGATGGGCTGGCGTACGCCCGGCGATGCGCCTCTAAGTGAAGAAGAAAGGGAGCATGCCGCGCGCGCCGAACAGCTGTTCAACATGGAGGGCGCCTACTTTCGTGAACAGTCGACGAAACCCCAGACTTTGTCCTATGCAATGATGGATTCGCCGGTGGGAGCCTGTGCC
>JAKAVI010000055.1 GCA_021817355.1 Pseudomonadota bacterium
CGGTGAAGAGTTCCAGCAGCAGGGCGTGAGCGATACGGCCGTCGAGGATGACGGCTGCCGTGACCCCGGCTTCGACGGCTTCGATTGCGGTCTCGATTTTGGGGATCATGCCTCCTGAAATCGTTCCGTTGGCAATGAGCGCGCGGGCTTCGGCTACGGTCAGCTTGGGGATCAGCTTCTTGTCGCGGTCCAGCACACCTTCGACATCGGTGAGCATCATCAGACGCGCCGCATGCATGGCTCCCGCCACCGCGCCGGCGACAGTGTCTGCGTTGATATTATAGGTCTCGCCTCTGCGGCCCACGCCGATCGGAGCAATGACCGGGATGAGATCGGAGCGCAGGATCGTGTGCAGGACCTCAGGATTGATGGTCTCCGGTTCGCCCACGAAGCCGAAATCAACAACCCGCGCTGCACCGGTATCGGGATCGCGCTTGAGACGCTCGAGCTTGCGGGCGACGACAAGATTGCCGTCCTTGCCGGAAAGGCCCACTGCCCGCCCGCCCGCCGCATTGATGGTGCTGACGATCTGCTTGTTGATGGAGCCGGCCAGTACCATCTCCACGACCTCGATGGCTGCCGCATCAGTGACGCGCAGGCCGTCGATGAACTGCGATGGAATTTGCAGCTTCTTCAGCATCTGGCCGATCTGGGGGCCGCCGCCATGCACAACCACAGGCTCAATGCCGGTTTGCTTCATGAGCACGATGTCTTGGGCAAAGTTCTGGTTGACACCGTCTTCCATGGCGTGACCACCATATTTCACGACGATGGTCTGATTGTCATAGCGCAAGATGTAGGGCAGGGCCTCGACCAGCACTCGCGCGGTAGACCGCCAGCGTGCCATGACACGCAGATTGCGATCCTGGCCGCCGTCCTCCTGCATCGCCATGGTTCGTTCCTTTGCCGGGGTGCAAAACGGGCGGCTTATAGAGCAATTTGGCGCCACCGCAAATCGCGCCCCCTCAGGGGCTCTCGTTCGCCCCCAGCAGGGACCAGATATGCTGGCGCAATGCGTCTACGCCTGTCCCGCTTTGCGCCGAGGTTGCGAGCACGTCCGGATAGGCCGCAGCATGCCGGTTGAGCTCGGCCAATGCGGCGCTGCGGGCCTGCGCTTGCGCCTCCGGCGCCACGCTATCAATCTTGGTCAGCACGGCAAGATAGGAAACCGCCGCCTGATCGAGCAGCGCCATCACGGCATGGTCGCTTTCCATGAGCCCCCTTCGGGCGTCGATCAGAAGGATGGCGCGCTTGAGGCAGGCGCGCCCGCGCAGATAGGTGAAGATCAGATTTTGCCAGTGTGCCTGTTCAGTTTTGGCGACCTTGGCATAGCCGTAGCCGGGCAGATCGACGAGAGTACAGGTATCGCCGAGGTTGAAGAAATTGATCTGCCGGGTACGCCCCGGGGTCTGCGACACCCGTGCGAGGGCGTTGCGTCCCGTCAGAGCATTGACAAGGCTCGATTTGCCGACATTGGAGCGGCCGATGAAGGCGACTTCGGTGCGGCCTTCCGGGGGCAGGGCCGCAAGCGAGGCCGCACCGGCGACAAATTCGCAGCGACCGGCAAATAATTTGCGGGCCAGCTCCTCTGCCGCCGTTGTATTGCTCATCCGCCGCGCCCGAAGAGCGCGGTCAGACGTCCGGCCATCTGCCGCAGTTTCAGATTTTCAAGCAGGTGAACCTCAACACCCTGGCGGCGCATCACCACGTATTGCTGTGTGGCAGTGAGCAGATTGTTCCAGGTCCAGTAGATCACCAGACCAGCCGGAAATCCTGCCATCATGAAGGTGAAAATGATGGGCATGAAGGTAAACATCTGCGCCTGGATGGGATCAGCCGGTGCCGGATTGAGCCGCGTACTCAGAAACTGCGTGAAGCCCATCAGGATTGGCCAGATGCCGATCGACAGGAAGGCCGGTATCCACAGCGGCACGTGATAGGGAAGAAGCCCGAACAGGTTGAGGATCGAGGTCGGATCTGGTGCCGATAGATCTTGGATCCAGCCGAAGAAAGGCGCATGGCGCATCTCGATGGTGACGTAAAGCACTTTGTAGAGCGAAAAGAACACGGGCATCTGGATCAGCATCGGCAGGCAGCCCGATACCGGATTGACCTTCTCCCGCTTGTAGAAGTCCATCAGTTCCTGCTGCTGGCGCTGTTTATCATCCGCAAAGCGCTGGCGGATGCGTTCCATCTCCGGCTGGAGCTTCTTCATCCGGCTCATGGATTTGAAGGAGGTGTTGGCCAGCGGGAAGAAGGCAAGCTTGATGGTGACGGTCAGCAGAAGGATGGCGACACCGAAGTTACCAACCCAGTGATAGAAGGTGTCGAGCAAAAAGAAGATGGGCTTGGTGAAGAACCAGAACCAGCCCCAGTCCACGGCCAGGTCAAAATGGGTGATGCCAAGCTTGCTCGAATACTGGTCGAGCAGCTGGACGACCTTGGCACCGGCAAACAGATGCTGCGCGATGCTGAGGCTCCCGTGGGGCGCGATCGTTTGTGCCGCGAGGCGGTAATCGGCCTGATAGGCTGTGACATGGGCACCCTGCACGGCGCGATAGGCCGCTGCCAGCCGGGCGTTTTGCGGCGGAATGACCGCCGCCATCCAATATTTGTCGGTAATCCCGAACCAGCCACCCTTTGAACTGAAAGTTTGTGGTGGCTTGCCGCCCTTGAAGTCGGAGTAGTCGGCATCTTTTTCGCTGCCCCCCGCCACGCCGATGAAGCCCTGGTGCAGATACCAGGAACTTTTGGTCGCCGGCGGATTTTCGCGCGCCACATAGGCATAGGGGAACAATGTCACCGGCTTGTCGCCAGTGTTGGTGACGCGATCGCGGATCGTGAACATGTAGTTGTCGTCCACCGCGATGGTACGGGTAAAGACAAGACCCTGCCCGTTATTCCAGCTGAGGGTGATCGGGGTCCGGGGTGTCAGACGATTGCCTTGCACGAGTTTCCACGGCGTGTTGGCGCCAGGTGTGGCAATGTGCTCTCCCGGTGCGGCCACCCAGCCGAACACGGAATAATAAGGATGCGCTGTCGCCTCGGGGGCGAGCAGGTCGATCTGCGGGCTCTTGGGATTGATCGTCAAATGATAGCGCTTCAGCTTCAGATCATCGAAGCGGGCACCATTGAGACGTAAAGAGCCATCGACGGAAGGCGTGTCAATGATGATGCGTGGCCCGGAGTTGGCGATGGCCTTGGTAAGGCTCATGGTGGCGGCGCCGTGCACGGCCCCTGTTGGCGTCGTGGGGGCGGTGACCACGTGGTGCGTCTGGCCTTGGGACTGCGGGCCGGTCTTTGCCTGGTGATGGGGCAGGAAATATTGCCAGCCAATCAGTATGGCAGCCGAGAGGATGAAGGCGAGGAGAAGATTGCGGTTTTCGTTCATCGACGGATCGAAGCCTTGGGCGGGACGGGATCAAGGCCCGACGAACCGCCGAGCCAGGAAATGGGGTGGCAGCGGCCAATCCGACGCAGGGCAAGCAGCAGACCGAAGACGGGGCCGTGGCGCTTGATGGCCTCGATGGCGTAAGCCGAACAGGTAGGCTGAAAGCGGCATGAAGGTGGCAGCAAGGGAGACAGAAGGAGCCGATAGGCAAAAATCGGGGCGAGCAGAATTAACGTCGCAACCTTGCGCATACCGCCTGCGAAAAGGGTCATGAAAACCATGTCATTCTCGGTTTTGGCCTGGGCTCCGGTCATCGCGGTAGCCCGGCGGTGGCGATTCCAGGCGGCGATTGGCTGCCCGGATGGCACCGGCCAGATCGGCCAGCAAATCGCCAAAGGGCCGGCTCAGCGTTTCTACTTTGGCTACGAGAACATAATCACTGCCCTCGCAACCATAAAGGGGAAGCAAGGCCGCAGCGGCCGCGCGCAGGCGTCTTTTGGCGCGATTGCGGGCCACGGCCCCGCCAACCTTGCGGCTGGCTGTATAGCCCACCCGTACCGCACCCGGCCGGCGGCTCAGCGAGGGGGTAGGGCAGGCTTCGAGGACAAGCCCGGGTTCACGGCGGCGGATGCCTTTCTGGGCCCGCAAAAAATCGGAGCGTTTTGCCAGTGTGGCAAGCCTCAGAGGAGCAGATCCCTGGCAGGGCCCAGGCCCCGGGACGGTCAGAACGGCGCTGGATGATGCCGCCTCAGGCGGGGAATGGCCCGCCACGGTCTTATCAGGCGGAGAGCTTTTTGCGGCCGTGGGCACGGCGGCGGGATAATACGAGGCGTCCTGCCTTGGTTGCCATGCGGGAACGGAAACCATGACGGCGCTTGCGCACGAGCTTGGAAGGTTGGTAGGTGCGTTTCATGGCCCTGCTCCAGGGACGATGTCCCGTTGCGACGAAAGCCGGGGTTCTAGTCAGCAGGTCTGCCCCTGTCAACCTCCTGTCTTGGCGGCGGGATTTTCCCAGACGCGGGCTCCCGCCCGCCATGAGCCTGTGGAGCACCCGCCTTCTTCGGCAGGCGCGTTTGGGGCAGAAGCCGGCAAAGGCCGATGCGCGAGGGCCACGCAAGGTCTGGCGCGTGCGGCCTGGGGTGGGGCAGAAGGTGGCGATTGTGCACCGCAGGCGTGAAGAACGTATTTTCCTGTTTCACGCAATCTCAGGGCAGACTTCATTTTGAGGCAAGCTTGGTGCTTGATGCGGCGATGTTTGAGGCCCTTCGCGCGCGCCTGAAAGCTGGCTATGAGCTTGCGGCCCATAGCCTGTCAGGACGGCTGCTGCTGCTGACACTGCTCTTTGTCATGGTGACGGAAGGAGTGATCTTTCTGCCGTCGATCGCCAGCTACCACCGGGCCCTGCTCGCCCAGCATATCGAATCTGCGGAGATCGCAATCCTGCCGTTCACCGAGCTGGGCGACAAATCTTTGTCCGCGCGGCTGCGAGCTGAGCTTCTGGCGCGTGCCGGCGCCAGCGCGGTGATGCTGAAGCGACCCGAACAGCGTGAGCTCTTCTTGGTCACCCGCATGCCCGAAAAAATAAATGTGACCATCGATCTGCGCCATGAGGGCTTCTTTCGCGAAATCTATAATGCGCTCGATTGTCTGCTCAGCCATGGCAATCGGGTGGTTCACGTTATTTCCAGTACCCGTATTCCGGGCGCCCAGACCGTTGAAGTCCTGGTTGGCGAGGCTACCATTCGAGCCAAACTTGCCGCTTACGCGCGCCGCATCCTGGCATTGGCGCTGTTTGTGTCGTTGATGACCGCGGTGCTGGTTTTTTTCAGTCTCTATCGCAGCTTTGTTCGGCCAATGCGGCGTATTGCCCAGGCCATGATCGCGTTTCGCGCCAATCCGGAAGACCCCTCCCGCATCATCAGCACCTCGCCACGGCGTGATGAAATCGGCATCACCGAACGTGAGCTCGCAGCGATGCAGCGCGAGATCTATGGCTTTTTGCAGCAGAAGGGGCGCCTTGCCACCCTTGGCGCCGCTGTCGCCAAGATACAGCATGACCTGCGCAACATCTTGGCCAGCGCCCAGCTTGCGTCCGATCGCCTGCGGGACAGCGAGGATCCCGTCGTCAAACGTCTGGCTCCGCGCCTGGTTGGATCGATTGACCGCGCGGTGGCTCTCGCCACCAACACGATGCGGTTCGGACGCGCCGATGAGGGGCCACCGGCACGGCGCCGGCTCGCGCTTGCACCTCTTGTTTCAGAAGCAGGCGAAGCGGCCCTTGCCGGCTCCGGGCATAAACGCGTCGGACTGAGCGAGACGGTTGATGGGGAGCTCGATATCGATGCCGATCCAGATCAGCTTTATCGCATTTTGCTCAATCTGCTGCGCAATGCCGTGGAAGCCGTGCCCGAAGGCGGCACGGTGGAGGTGCTCGCCACGCGCCGAGGACCTAAAGTAGAAATCGACATCGTTGACAATGGACCGGGGTTGCCAGCCGGGGTCGAGGAGCGCCTGTTTCAGCCCTTCGCCAGCGCCGCGCGCAGCGGCGGCACCGGACTTGGTCTGGCGATCAGTCGTGAATTGGCCCGAGCCCATGGTGGCGAGGTCACCCTGGTAGCAAGTGATACGTCCGGCACACGTTTTCGTATCATCATTCCCGACAGGAGCTAGAGGTGACGTGGGATCCTGAAACCTATCTTGCGTTTGAAGCCGAGCGCACGCGCCCGGCGCGCGAGCTGCTTGCTCGGATCGTTGTTGGGCATCCGCTGCGCGTGGCCGATCTGGGCTGTGGCCCCGGCAATTCGACGGCGCTTCTGGCTGCCAGATGGCCCGGCGCAGAGCTTTGGGGCATCGATTCATCGCCCGAGATGCTCACGGCGGCGCGCGCAAGCGGTGTTCCGGCACGCTGGTGTCAGGCTGATCTGAGGGAATGGTCGGCTCAAATCCACTATGATGTCTTGTTTTCCAATGCGACCCTGCAATGGGTAGCTGATCATGAGCAGCTGTTGCCGCGGTTGATGCGGGGGCTGACCAAAGGTGGCACCCTCGCCCTGCAGATGCCATGCAATTTTGACCAACCGAGCCATACGCTGATCCGGTATGTGGTGGAAGGCAAACCTTGGGCGCGGTTTTTTAACGGCGTGCGTGCGGCGACACATGTAAGTTCGCCAGATAAATATTTTGAAATTCTGGAGCCTCATGCCGCCGCTATCGATCTTTGGGAAACCACCTATGTCCAGGTACTCGAGGGCGAAGATGCGGTCTTTCGCTGGATGACCGGCACGAGCCTGCGCCCCTTTGTCGAGGCGCTTGACGAACCGCAGCGCACAGAATTTCTCGAAGACTACCGCGCCGCTCTGGCCAGGAGCTATCCGCGTCGCACAAGCGGGGTCACGCTATTTCCCTTCCGGCGCCTGTTCATGGTCGCCAAGGCGCGTTAGCCTAAGGCTATGACATGCGGGCCGCGCAATCTCATCACCGACGTCGCTGGTCTTAAAGTTGGCAATGCCGACGATGAGCGCCTGCGTAGTGGCGTAACCGTGATCATGGGGGATCAGCCACTCTGTGCGGCAGTCGACATCCGCGGAGGCGCCCCTGGAACGCGCGATGTGGCCGTGCTCGCACCGGAAAATCTGGTGACCGCGATTGACGGGATTTGCCTTGCAGGCGGTTCGGCCTTCGGCAACGACGCGGTCAGCGGCCTGCAGTCCTTTCTGCGGGCGCAGGGCCGGGGGTATCAGATTGCGCCTGGTGCGCCTTTGGTTCCGGTTGTTTGCGGCGCCATTCTCTTTGATCTCAATAATGGCGGTGACAAGAGTTGGGGCGAGGAGCCTCCCTACCGCCAGCTTGGCCTGACCGCGGCCCAGAGAGCTGGTGTCGATTTTACCCTCGGCAATGCAGGCGCCGGCATGGGGGCGGCCTGCGGCCGCCTGAAGGGCGGCTTGGGCAGTGCGTCCTGGCGCCTTGACGATGGTACCACGGTGGGAGCGCTGGTTGCTGTCAATGCGGTGGGCTCAGCCCTCATGCCGCACAGTGACGTGTTCTGGGCCTGGCCGTTCGAACAACAGGGTGAATTTGGCGACAGGCGGCCAGGGGTGGAATTTTCCGCGGTTCCTGCAGTGTTGCCGGCCGACATGAAGCTGGGCTCGCAGGCTGGAGCGAACACCACCATAGCGGTGGTTGCGACAGACGCAGTGCTGGACAAGCTGGAGCTTAAGCGCATTGCGATCATGGCTGCCGATGGCTTTGCCCGGGCGCTGCGCCCCGTACACACGCCGTTCGATGGTGATCTGATATTTGCGATTTCAACGGGCCGGTTGAGCAGAGCCGATAAAAGTCCGCTCTCCAGCATGCAGATCGGCCACGCAGCTGCGGACTGTCTTGCGCGCGCCATTGCCCGGGGTGTCTATGAAGCCTGCTCTATCGGTCGACTGACGAGCTATCGCGAATTTATCCGCAGATAGGCTCAAGGCTACCGTCCGGATATGCCGCGGCCCTGTGCCCGCAGTCTGCGGGGCATATTTCTTAAGCCCCGCCACCATTGTACCATGGGAGGTATCGAGACGGGATTTCAGTGCACGAAGATACGGACTTCGGTTGCGTGAACCCGTGGGTCCGTGGCCGACGACAGCGACAGCCGTGCGCTTGGGATGCCCATCGCCGTCATCGCGCGCAGCACCTGTCGGGCGTGACGTTCAGCCGCCGTTTGTGCCAGCTGCACAGCGGGGGCGCTCCCGCGTGTCGGCGAGATGGCGACCACCGAGAAGGTCGCCTCGGGGCGCTCCTTGAGGGCCTGCTGCAGTGCCGAATAAAGGATCTGCTTGTAGGCGATGTGGGCATGCTTGAAGCGGATGGTAACCAGAGGCGTGGTGTTGGAGATATAGCTCGATGACGGCGAAACCCCGGCCGCCAGTACCCCGCCAACGCCGGCGCCATAAAGCTGGCCGTTCTGAATAGCCGCTGCCAAAGTCGTCAGGCTGCTACGTTCTGTGGCGACATAGGCGGTCTGCCTCTGAATGTCGCTCGTTGCCTGTCTGAGCAATCGGTCGATGATGACGATGGTTTGATTGGTTTCATCGTCAAGCACGTCGAGCTGGCGATGATCCTCATCAACGGCGCCTGAGACATTATAGGTCGCATGGATAGTGTTGAGCATGTAATGGGCCCGGCTCGAAATGTCGGAAATCTGCTGGCCGAGATTATTCAGTGCGTTGATATTCACGGTGAGCGAATCGAGCGCACTCTGAGCCGCATTCCACTGCTGCACCAAATGTGGGTTGCCCCGGGTCGTGCCCAATTGCAGGTGCGTGGTAATCTGCGCCTTATCGTCGAAATAACTAGTGGCGAACTGGGCGTTGGAGGCCTCCAGATCGCTCAGTTTGCCCGCCGCCGACATGATCTGGTTCTGCATCGCGGACAGATCGCTGCGCAGCGCCATGACGGTGTGGCCGACTGCCGTACCCGTATCTTCCACCGGTGCAATCTGAACCGGAGAAATCGTTCCAGGCGTTCCGGCCGCAGTTTCACTGTTTGAGCCAGGGTTGGTGCCTGTCAGGTCCCCTGTCTCGGAGCCGGTCAATTCCTGAGATGACGCAGTGGGTGCCGAGGCGGTCTGGCTGGGCGAAGGCTGCGAGGAACCGAACAGAGTATCGTCGATGGTGCTGCAGCCGCTTAGCGCCACTGCAATCGTCAGCGCTGACGCCAGCAAGGCCAGCGAGCGCAGCGACCACGTCTTGTCTGCCTGCACCACGTGAAATCCCCTCATCACTGGTCTCCGCCCGATTGCCCCAGGCGGTCGCGATGATCCCGCCCCCCCCTGCCGCTTTTACC
>JAKAVI010000180.1 GCA_021817355.1 Pseudomonadota bacterium
GCCTTAGCGTTGCACTGAATACGGTCAGTGATGGGCCGGTAATGTAATTGGAATTCCGGCGGACGCATCGCCGGAACCTGTCCGAGACTGCGAGTGCCGGTTTGCCGGCTTAATCAGAGCTCGCAATAGACAGGGTGATGGGCCGTTTCGCCGTGGCTGTGTCCTCGGCGGACGGGTTCGAACCCTGGGGCAGGCCTTCGCGCCGAAAGGACGAAGGATATAGCAACAGGGCGGCAGCCGGAGCGTCCCGGGTGCCGATAGTAGGAGAGCGTGGTGGAAAAAGCCAAAAAAGCTGAGGTCGTCGAGAGCCTGAATGAGGTTTTCAACGAAGCTGGCTCTGTGGTTGTCGCCCACTACACCGGCCTGACGGTCGCCGAGATGAGCGATCTGCGTGCCCGCATGCGGGCAGCAGGGGCATCATTCAAGGTGGCCAAAAACCGTCTGGTCGTGCGCGCTCTTCAAGGAACGGCTGCCGAGCCGATTGCCCATCTGTTCAAAGGCCCGACGGGTATCGCCTATTCAAGCGATCCGGTCGCGCCGTCGCGGGTGGCAGCGGCTTATGCCAAGGAGAACGACAAGCTCGTGATCCTCGGCGGTGTCGTCGGGAAGACGGAGCTGGACGCGAGTGGCGTGAAGGCGCTCGCGGAACTGCCGTCGCTCGACGAACTGAGAGGCAAGATCGTGGGCCTGCTTCAGGCGCCTGCGACCAAGATTGCTGGGGTCCTCCAGGCCCCCGCTGGCCAGTTGGCCCGCGTCTTGGCGGCCTATTCCGAGAAGACTGCCGCATAGGGCTACGATCAAATTATTCAAATTCGAACCCGTTAGAGAAAGAAAGTAATCATGTCGAAGATCGAACAACTTGTTGAGGATCTCTCTGGTCTCACCGTCCTTGAGGCTGCCGAACTGGCGAAGCTGCTTGAGGATAAGTGGGGCGTGTCAGCTGCTGCTCCGGTTGCCGTGGCGGCTCCCGCCGCTGGCGGTGCCGCTGCGCCTGCGGCTGCCGAGAAGACCGAATTCACCGTCGTGTTGGTAGATGCCGGCGACAAAAAGATCAACGTGATCAAGGAAGTCCGTGCCATCACGGGGCTTGGCCTCAAGGAAGCCAAGGACTTGGTGGAAGGAGCTCCCAAGGACGTCAAGGTCGATGTCTCAAAGGACGAGGCCGCCAAAATCAAGAAGCAGCTCGAAGACGCTGGTGCGAAGGTCGAGCTGAAGTAAGGAGGCGTCGCCGGTTGAACTACGGCGCGCGCGTACATATTTGGTACACCCACCCCCTCCGGCGGCGAGAGCTTCCGGAGGGACGGTGGCTTTCGCTCTTTTGGGCGCTCTACAGATATCGGGCCGCGGCGCCTTGGCGTTACCGGCCCGCAACACGCACTGGAACTTGGCAAGGGATCGCGGGATGACGCTTTCATTCACGGGACGCAAAAGGCTTCGCAAATATTTCGGCTCCCTCACCGAGGTCGCGCAGATGCCGAACCTCATCGAGGTGCAGAAGACGTCATATGATCAGTTTCTGCAGGTCGACAAACAGGTGGACGACACCCGTCTGGACGAGGGGCTGCAGGCGGTTTTTGCGAGCGTTTTTCCAATCAAGGATTTTTCCGAGCACTCGCTGCTGGAATATGTGGACTATCATTTCGAAGAACCCAAATACGATGTCGAAGAGTGTCAGCAGCGCTCGATGACTTATGCCGCACCCCTGAAGGTGACGCTGCGGCTGATCGTGTTCGATGTTGATCCAGAGACCGGGGCCAAGTCCGTCAAGGACATCAAGGAACAAGATGTCTACATGGGAGACATCCCGTTTATGACGGAAAACGGTACCTTTATTATAAATGGTACTGAGCGGGTGATCGTTAGTCAGATGCACCGCAGCCCGGGCGTCTTCTTCGATCACGACAAGGGCAAGACCCATTCCAGTGGCAAATTGCTTTTCGCAGCCCGCGTTATCCCCTACCGCGGTTCGTGGCTGGATTTTGAGTTTGATGCTAAGGACATCATCCATGTGCGCATTGACCGGCGTCGCAAGCTGCCGGCGACCGCGCTGCTGTATGCTCTTGGCATGGATCAGGAGACAATCCTTGACTATTTTTATGCAAAAATAGCCTTCAAGCGTACAAAAGATGGCTGGCTCACTCCTCTGGAACCGGGCTGGATGCGTAACGCCAAGGCAACGACGGACTGGACTAATCCCAAGACCGGAGAGGTTCTGGCTGAGGCTGGCACAAAGATTACGGCACGTACGTTGCGCAAATGGGGCGAAGAAGGGGTCAAGAATATCCTCGTCGGCGACGACGAATTGATCGGGCGTTATTCCGCTCTTGACATGGTCAACGTCGAAACCGGAGAAATTTTTGTCGAAGCCGGTGATGAACTGACGCAAGCCGGTCTCAATACTCTTCGCGAGTCTGGCTTTGACGAAATCGATGTAATCAACGTGGATGGCGTCACCATTGGCGCCTATATCCGCAACACGATGGCGGTCGACAAGAACCATAGCCGCGAGCAGGCACTGATCGATATTTATCGCGTCATGCGTCCTGGTGAGCCGCCCACGCTCGACACTGCAGAAACACTATTCAACCAGCTCTTCTTCGACTCGGAACGCTATGATCTTTCTAGCGTTGGTCGTGTGAAGATGAATATGCGCCTCAACTTGGATGCGCCTGATACCATGCGCGTGCTGCGCAAGGAGGACATTCTAGCCATAGTCAAGGCGCTGGCCGATCTGCGTGATGGCCGCGGTGAAGTCGACGACATCGACAATCTTGGTAATCGCCGCGTTCGTTCGGTGGGTGAACTGATGGAGAATCAGTTCCGGGTTGGTCTGTTGCGCATGGAGCGGGCGATCAAGGAGCGCATGAGTGCGGTCGATATCGACACCGTGATGCCGCATGACCTGATCAACGCCAAGCCAGTGGCTGCGGCGGTACGGGAGTTCTTTGGTTCGTCGCAGCTCTCCCAATTTATGGACCAGACCAATCCGCTGTCCGAGGTCACACACAAACGGCGCATGTCGGCGCTGGGACCAGGTGGTCTTACCCGTGAGCGTGCAGGTTTCGAAGTACGAGACGTGCATCCCACACACTACGGCCGTATCTGCCCGATTGAGACACCGGAAGGGCCAAATATCGGTCTTATCAATTCCTTGGCCACGTACGCGCGGGTAAATAAGTATGGCTTTATTGAAAGTCCATACCGAAAAGTCTCCGACAAACGCGTAACCGACGAAGTGATTTATCTGTCGGCCATGGAGGAAGCAAAATACACGATTGCCCAGGCCAATGCGACGATCGACAGCAAGGGTCGCCTGGTCGATGAACTGGTGTCCTGTCGGCGAGGCGGAAATTTCGTCATGACCACGCCAGACCAGGTCGAATTTATCGACGTTTCGCCTAAGCAGTTCGTATCGGTTGCGGCAGCATTGGTTCCCTTTCTTGAGAATGACGACGCAAACCGGGCGTTGATGGGCTCCAACATGCAGCGCCAGGCGGTTCCGCTTCTGCAGCCAGAGGCTCCCCTGGTGGGGACTGGCATGGAGGACGTGGTGGCACGTGACTCCGGTTCGGCCATCGCCGCCCGTCGTGCCGGCGTGGTTGACCAGGTTGACGCGACCCGCATCGTGGTGCGCGCAACGGAGGAGTCGGATCCAACCAAGCCAGGAATCGACATCTACCGCCTCAAGAAATTCCAGCGCTCCAACCAGTCAACTTGCATCAATCAGCGGCCGCTGGTGAAAGTCGGAGATTTGGTGGCAAAGGGCGACATCATCGCCGATGGTCCTTCCACGCAATTGGGCGATCTAGCCTTAGGTAAGAACGTTCTCGTCGCCTTTATGCCCTGGAACGGCTATAACTTCGAAGATTCCATCCTCATCTCCGAACGCATCGTGCGCGACGATGTCTTCACCTCGATCCATATCGAGGAATTCGAGACTATGGCGCGTGATACCAAGCTCGGTCCTGAGGAAATCACCCGGGACATTCCCAATGTCGGTGAGGAGAGCCTGAAAAACCTTGACGAGGCAGGCATCGTTTATATCGGCGCGGAGGTCAATGCGGGCGATATCCTCGTCGGTAAGGTAACGCCTAAGGGCGAAACACCGATGACGCCTGAGGAGAAGCTGCTGCGGGCCATTTTTGGGGAGAAAGCCGCGGATGTGCGTGATACCTCTCTGCGGGTACCGCCAGGAGTCACTGGCACGATTGTTGAAGTACGTGTCTTCAATCGTCATGGTGTAGATAAGGATCAGCGCGCACTGGCGATCGAGCGGGCTGAAGAAGAGCGCCTCGCCGAAGACCGTGATGACGAGCTGGCGATTCTGGAGCGCAATATTTTTGCGCGGCTTTCTGAGATCCTGTTGGGCAAGTCGGCAGCGTCAGGTCCCAAGGGGCTCGCTCCGGAAACCAAGATTGTGCAAAGCGTACTTGACGCGATACCGCGCCACCAGTGGTGGCAGATCGGGTTGCGCAATGAAAGGGCGATGGCAGAGATCGAGGCCCTGCGCCGGCAGTATGATGACGCAAAGCAGCGTCTTGATAAGCGCTTTGCCGATAAAGTCGAGAAACTACGCCGGGGCGACGAACTGGCCCCTGGTGTAATGAAAATGGTCAAGGTGTTTGTCGCGGTGAAGCGCAAGCTGCAACCGGGTGACAAAATGGCCGGACGCCATGGCAACAAGGGTGTGATCAGCCGCATTCTGCCGATCGAGGATATGCCCTATCTGGAAGATGGCACTTCGGTTGACATCGTGCTCAATCCGTTGGGTGTGCCCTCTCGCATGAATGTGGGTCAGATTCTTGAGACCCATTTGGGCTGGGCCTGTGCCGGTCTTGGGCGTCAGATCGGCGATGTGGTTGACCGCGTTAAACGTGAGAAGCGAGCGGAACCACTGCGTCACGCACTGAAAGAGGTGTACGGCGATGATGCGCGTTTACGCGAACTGGACGAGGAAGGACTGCTGGAACTTGGGCAGAACTTGCGTGCTGGCGTCCCGATAGCTACGCCGGTGTTCGACGGAGCGAAGGAGCGCGATATCGTCGACATGCTTAGCCAGGCCGGTCTCAATGAGAGCGGTCAGGTGACACTCTATGACGGGCGTACGGGAGATGCGTTCCGTCGGCAGGTGACAGTTGGCTATATCTATATGCTGAAACTGCATCATCTTGTCGATGACAAGATCCACGCGCGCTCAATCGGCCCCTACTCGCTGGTGACTCAGCAGCCGCTAGGCGGCAAGGCCCAGTTTGGTGGCCAGCGGTTCGGTGAAATGGAAGTGTGGGCGCTCGAAGCCTACGGTGCGGCCTACACGCTTCAGGAAATCCTGACGGTCAAGTCCGACGACGTTGCCGGGCGCACGAAGGTCTATGAGGCGATAGTACGCGGCGAGGACACGTTTGAGGCAGGCATTCCCGAAAGCTTCAACGTGCTCGTGAAGGAAATGCGGTCGCTCGGACTTAATGTGGAATTGCTGAACGGATAATCGGGGCAACTGCCTTGCGATACGAGATTATTGTTATCGAAAGAAAGGCTCGGTAATGAACCAAGAGCTCTTGAATGTTTTCTCCACCGGTAAGGAAGTTCCGACCTTCGACCGGATCAAGATTTCGCTAGCCAGCCCAGATCAGATCCTGCGCTGGAGCCATGGCGAAATCAAAAAGCCGGAAACCATCAACTATCGGACGTTCAAGCCGGAACGGGACGGGCTCTTCTGCGCTCGCATTTTTGGCCCGGTCAAGGACTATGAGTGTTTGTGCGGCAAGTACAAGCGCATGAAGTACAAGGGCATCGTCTGCGAGAAGTGCGGCGTTGAAGTCACAGTTCAGAAAGTGCGCCGTGACCGCATGGGACATATCGAACTGGCGTCACCTGTTGCCCACATCTGGTTTCTGAAGTCGCTGCCAAGCCGCATTGGCCTGATGCTTGATATGACATTGAAGGACCTTGAGCGGGTTCTCTATTTTGAGAATTATGTCGTGATAGAGCCTGGCTTGACGCCGCTTAAGGAGCGTCAGCTGCTTACTGAGGACGAGTACTATCGCGCCCAGGACGATTACGGTGAAGATAGCTTTACCGCTATGATTGGGGCTGAAGCCGTCCGCGCCCTTCTCTCTGCGATTGATCTGGAAAAACTGCGCGATGAGCTGCGCCGGGAAATCGCCACCTGCAATGGTGGAGAGAAGCCCAAGAAGCTGGTCAAGCGTCTTAAGGTGGTTGAGGCATTTATTGATTCCGGCAATCGTCCTGAATGGATGATCCTGACGGTCATACCGGTGATCCCGCCAGAGCTTCGTCCTCTCGTCCCTCTGGATGGAGGACGCTTTGCGACATCAGATCTCAATGATCTGTATCGCCGAGTGATCAATCGCAACAACCGCCTTAAGCGCCTGATGGAGCTGAAGGCCCCTGACATCATCGTGCGCAATGAAAAGCGCATGCTGCAGGAATCGGTTGATGCCCTGTTTGACAATGGCCGCCGTGGGCGGGTGATTACCGGGGCTAACAAGCGGCCACTTAAGTCGCTGGCGGACATGCTGAAGGGTAAGCAGGGACGTTTCCGGCAGAACCTGCTTGGTAAGCGCGTCGACTACTCGGGTCGGTCTGTGATTGTGGTGGGTCCCGAGCTCAAGCTGCATCAGTGCGGTCTGCCAAAAAAGATGGCGCTTGAACTGTTCAAGCCATTTATCTACTCCCGTCTTGAAGCAAAGGGATTTTCGCAGACCGTAAAGCAGTCAAAAAAGCTGGTGGAGAAGGAAAAGCCAGAGGTTTGGGACATCTTGGAAGAGGTGATCCGTGAGCATCCAGTTCTTCTCAATCGTGCGCCTACGCTGCATCGTCTTGGAATTCAGGCTTTTGAGCCAGTCCTGATCGAGGGCAAGGCTATCCAGCTCCATCCACTGGTTTGCACGGCCTTCAACGCCGACTTTGACGGCGATCAGATGGCGGTGCATGTTCCACTAAGCCTTGAGGCTCAGCTTGAAGCTCGCGTGCTCATGATGTCTACGAACAACATCCTGAGCCCGGCCAACGGCAAGCCAATCATCGTGCCGACCCAGGACATCGTTCTCGGCCTTTATTATCTCAGTCAGGAGCGGGATAAAGAGCCGGGCGAGGGCATGGTGTTCAATGATGTCGGGGAAATTGAGCATGCGCTGTTCTGTGGCGCTGTCACCCTGCATGCCAAAATAGAGGCACGCTACCGGACGGTTAATGACAAGGGTGAGGCGGTTACACTGCGGGTAAAGTCCACACCGGGTCGTATGATCGTTGCCGAAATTCTACCTCGTCATAGATTGGTGCCGTTTGAGTTGGTAAATCGGCTGCTTCGCAAGCAGGAAATCAGCCACCTCATTGATGTCGTGTACCGGCATTGCGGTCAGAAAGAGACTGTGCTGTTCGCGGATGCATTGATGGCGTTGGGCTTTCGGGAAGCGTGCAAGGCCGGCATTTCATTTGGCAAGGACGACATGGTGGTCCCGGCCGCGAAGCATACGCTAATTGAGGAAACACGCCATCGTGTGCGTGAATATGAGCAGCAGTATCTGGACGGACTGACGACCGACAAGGAGAAGTACAATCTTGTCGTCGATACCTGGTCAAAGTGTACGGATCAGGTCGCCGCGGAGATGATGAAGGAAATCTCCGAGCCCAAGGTTGATCCCGATACCGGTCGCATCATGGAGATGAATTCCATCTACATGATGAGCCACTCCGGTGCTCGTGGTAGCCCCCAGCAAATGAAGCAGCTTGCTGGCATGCGTGGCCTGATGGCAAAACCGTCGGGTGAAATCATCGAGACGCCCATTCTCTCCAATTTCAAGGAGGGATTGACTGTGTTGGAGTATTTCAACTCAACTCACGGTGCGCGAAAGGGCCTCGCTGATACCGCTCTCAAGACGGCGAATTCGGGGTATCTCACCCGTCGGTTGGTTGACGTGGCAAATGACTGCATCATCACGGCCGAAGATTGTGGCACCAAGCATGGTGTAACGGTGCAAGCTGAGATTGATGGCGGTCAGGTTGTCTCCTCGCTAGCTGAGCGTATTTTGGGCCGCACAACAGCAGAAGATGTTCGGAATCCGGATACGGGCGAGATTATCCTCAAGCGTGACCGTGAGGTAACGGAGGATATCGCCGAGCGCATCGAGGAGGCGCACGTCCAGAGGGTTCGTGTGCGGTCGGTGCTATCGTGCGAGCTCAAGGAAGGCGTGTGCGCTAAGTGCTATGGACGCGATCTGGCGCGTGGAACTCCGGTCAACATCGGCGAGGCGGTTGGTGTTATTGCCGCCCAGTCGATCGGTGAGCCGGGTACGCAGCTCACGATGCGTACTTTCCATATCGGAGGTGCAGCTCAGTTTGCCGGGCAATCGAAAATCGAGGCCTCTTATGACGGTACGATCAAGATCAATAATCGCAATGTCGTGAAAAACTCCGAAGGCGAATTGATTGCGATGGGTCGCAATATGCAGGTTCTTATTCTTGATCCGAAAGGGCAGGAGCGCGCCTCGTATCGTATTACCTATGGCGCACGGCTAAAGGTGGACGAAGGCGCGACCGTAAAGCGTGGTGACCGTTTGGCGGAGTGGAATCCCAACGCGCTGCCGGTATTGACCGAAGTTGATGGTATCGCAAAGTTTGAGGATCTCGTCTCGGGCATCTCGATGAAGGAGGTGGCCGACGAAAAAACCGGTGTTACCAATCGAGTTGTGATGGATAGTCGTGGCGCTGGTTCCAAATCCCAGGATTTGCGTCCGGCAATCGTCATCACGGACAGGAAGGGGCAGGTTGTTACCCTGCCCGGCAACGTCGAGGCGCGGTACCCGCTCACCGTCGACGCCATTTTGTCGGTGGAGGAAGGCGTAGAGGTCAAGGCGGGTGATGTTTTGGCCCGTCTGCCTACCGAAGGTGCTAAGACGCGCGACATCACTGGTGGTCTGCCGAGAGTGGCTGAACTGTTCGAGGCGCGCAAACCCAAGGAATGCGCGGTTCTTGCGGAAGTGGACGGGTTCGTTGAGTTCGGCAAGGACTACAAAAACAAACGGCGGATTATTGTTCGGTCCAAGGACGAGCGGCTGGATCCGGTCGAGTATCTTGTACCCAAGGGCAAGCATATCTCGGTGCGCGAAGGCGACTACCTGGAAAGGGGCGACTATATTGTCGAAGGTAACCCCAGCCCACACGATA
>JAKAVI010000467.1 GCA_021817355.1 Pseudomonadota bacterium
CTTCCCCCGAGGGCGTGTCCCCCCGCCCGTCAAGCCTCACCGGCTCATGGCGAGCAGGTAACCTTGTCAGAGGCTGGTGGGGTCGTCAACTTCAAAGCCTTGATGATCTTGACAATTTCTCAACCAGGAGGCGCTGCAGGAAGGCCTGAGATGGCTCAGGCCGCGCGCTCGACCGCGCCCCCGAGCGGTAGTTCCACAGTCACGGTGGTCCCGGCTCCAAGGTCGCTTTCGATGCTCAGGGTGCCGTCATGCATCCGGCTGAGGGCCCGCACGAGCGCCAGTCCCAGTCCGGTGCCCTCATGTGCAACAGCGACGTCCCCGCGGGCCTGGACAAAGGGATTGCCCAGCCCGGATATCGCCTCGGTGGGGATACCGACCCCGGTATCCCGTACGCTCAGGACGCAGGAGCGGCGGACCGGATCCTGCCTCAGTATTACCGTTACGGTACCGTTCCGAGGTGTGAACTTGACCGCGTTCGAGAGCAGATTGAGCAGGATCTGCTTGAAGGCCCGGCGATCAGCGAAGAGCTTGAGCGGCTCACTGGGGACCTCGCGCTGCAGCCTGACCTCCCCTGCCTGGGCTCGCTCCTGCATCAGCCGCAGGCAGTCTTCCACCACCGGCACCACGTTGATCAGTTTCTTTTCGATCTCGAACTTGCCCGCCTCGATCTTGGACATATCAAGAACATCGTTGATCAGGTCGAGCAGATGGGAGCCCGCTTCTTGGATCAGCCCCGAATATTCGAGGTAATGGGCATGGCCGAGGGGGCCGAACATTTCGGACTTCATCACTTCCGAAAAGCCGATGACGGCATTGAGCGGTGTGCGCAGCTCATGGCTCATATTGGCGAGGAACATCGATTTGCTGTGATTGGCGTTTTCGGCCGCATCCTTGGCCACGACCGCCTCTTCAACCGCCTCTTCGGCCCGTTTGAGCGCCCGCGCAAGGCCCCGTTCCAGACGACGGCGATGGGCAAGTGCGGTTCCGGTCAGGACTACCGTGAAGCTCAGCACGGCCGCAAAGCCGAGGATGACCATGACCTGATCGCGCAACGGGCTTGAGGGAAGGGTCTCGCTGTGACCGGCCAGCGCGGGAAAGAGCAGATAGGCATCCGCGACAAGCGTGCCGAGGGTCCCCCCCGCAAAGCCACGGGTGAAGGTGAGCAGCAGCACGGCGGGAAAGAACAGATAGGCGAGAGGATAATGCCGGAATATGAGATTGACGACGAGAGCGGCCGCAAGACCGCTCAGTGCCAGCAATGTACCGGGCAGCTGGACCGTTGACATCATCGCACGGAAATCGCGCAGCCGCGCCATCAGCAATGGCGGCAACAGTACCAGAAGGCCGAAAGCATCGCCCAGATACCAGTGAACGGCAACCGGCCAGAACGCCTGACCCCGGAGTAGTGACTGCTCGGCGGCAGCCAGCAGCGCCGATGCCATGGGGGCGGGTCCGACTGCGAGCATGAAGAATGTCCACAACAGCCGCGGTGTTGCCTGATCCAGTACCTGCCCCGCAACACGGCGCAGCAACAGGACCATGAGCGCAATTTCAACACCGTTGCACAGAGCCAGAAAAATCGCATCGGCGGGACGGTCGCCAAAGGCCGCACTGCCGGCGATTGCAGCCAGGGTGGCCGTCAGCATCAAGGGCCAGAAGGCGCGCCGGGCCGATTTGAGCATCACCGCGCACACAACCGCATTGGCCACCCAGATCACCGCAACCCGTCCGGTGAGGGAGGTCAGCCACAATCCACCATAGGAACAGCCGAATACGAGCGCTCCGAACAGGCTGTAGCGCAGGCTCTGCCGGATGCTTGGCGCCTGCACAAACGCCCCAGCATCCCGGGGCGAACTGACATCAAGGGACTGCGATGCGGACATAGTTCGGTTCCGATTGTCGTCCCGAAACTACAGGCGGTACAGATAACCGGATGTTAACAGCAACCCGCTGGCATAGTGCTTTAAACACCTACGCCGCAGCAGTTGAAGGGAGTTTGATGGAGTCTAACACAGGCGTAATCAGAGCAGACAGTTTAGCTGCGTGAGCGGCCGCTGGTGCCCGCCAAAAACGCAACTGCCCCCTCCCACCAGGGAAGGGGGCAGCTTGACGATAGACAGATCAGCCCTCGTTGTCGTCGCTGCTCTTGCGCTTTAGGGCTGCGCCCAGAATGTCGCCGAGAGACGCGCCGGAATCGGAGGAACCGTACTGTGCCACGGCCTCCTTTTCCTCAGAGATTTCGCGCGCCTTGATCGAGAGTGAAATCTTGCGGCTGGTCTTGTCGTAGAGCGTGACCATGGCATCGATCTTGTCACCGACCCCGAAACGCTCAGGGCGCTGATCGGCGCGATCGCGCGCAAGATCGGCACGACGGATGAAGGATTTCACGCCGTCCGCGAGTTCGACTTCGACGCCACCATCATTGACGTCAGTGACGGTAACGGTGACCACGGAGTTTTTACGGATCGGACCGACCTTGTCCATTGGGTCGCCGGACAGCTGCTTGATGCCGAGGCTGACACGCTCCTTCTCCGGATCGATGTCGAGCACGCGGGCACGCACGACTTGACCTTTCTGATAATCCTTGACGGCATCATCGCCTGCCTTGTCCCAGGACAGATCCGACAGATGAACCATGCCATCGATCTCGCCATCCAGGCCGATGAAGAGGCCGAACTCGGTGATCGACTTGATCTCGCCCTCGATCTCCGTACCAGGTGGATGGGTCCCAGCAAAAGCCTGCCAGGGATTTTCCATGCACTGCTTGAGGCCAAGACTGATACGCCGCTTGTTGGAATCAACTTCCAACACCTGCACTTCGACATCCTGGCCGGGATTTACGATCTTGGAGGGAGCAACGTTCTTCTTCACCCAGCTCATTTCGGAGACGTGCACAAGGCCCTCAACGCCTGGCTCGAGTTCGACAAACGCACCATAGTCGGTCACGTTCGTCACCTTGCCATAGAAGCGGGCGCCAACGGGATATTTGACGCCAACGCCTTCCCAGGGATCGGTCTGCAGCTGCTTCATGCCCAGGCTGATGCGCTGGGTGTCCTGATTGATCTTGATGATCTGAACGGTAACGTTTTGCCCAACCTGGAGCACCTCGGTGGGATGGCTGACACGCCGCCAGGCAATATCTGTGACATGCAGCAATCCATCAACACCACCAAGGTCCACGAAGGCGCCATAATCGGTGATGTTCTTGACCACGCCCTCGACCACCTGGCCTTCCTTGAGACTGGCAACCAGCGACGAGCGTTCTTCTGCACGACGCTCTTCGAGCACAGCGCGACGCGACACCACGATATTGCCGCGGCGCCGGTCCATCTTGAGGATCTGGAAAAGCTGCGGCTGGTTCATCAGCGGACCGACATCGCGCATCGGCCGCACATCCACCTGGGAGCCGGGCAGGAAGGCGACGGCGCCGTCGAGGTCGACGGTAAAGCCACCCTTGACCCGGCCAAAAATCACACCGGTCACGCGGGTTTCTTCATTGAAGGCGCGCTCTAGGCGGATCCAGCTTTCTTCACGGCGGGCCTTGTCACGGCTGAGCACCGCCTCGCCCATCGCATTTTCGACGCGCTCCAGATAGACCTCGACCTCGTCGCCAAGCTTGACGTTGACGGGCTGGCCAGGCATCGCGAATTCCTTGAGCGCCACCCGACCTTCGGTCTTCAGACCGACGTCGACGACGGCAAAATCGCTTTCAATGGCAACGATGGTGCCACGGATGACCGAGCCTTCCTGGGGGGAACGGCCTTCAAGACTGGCCGCGAGCATGGTTTCGAAATCGGCACGGGACGGAGCGGCGATGGATTCAACGGCGTGAGACATGAATTTCCTTCAGTGGGCTACGAAGTGGGGTCGGACCAGTCACATTGCCGCGGAGATTCCGCCAACGCCGTGACCCGCAAGACACGCTTAAAGCCGAATATGCCGACCCGGTTTGACGCCGGGCGGACTTCTGCACTTCGGCCCATCCATTCACAGAGGGCACCCGCGCAGCAGGTTGGGTAAAATCGGAATGTGGAACACAGAACCAGCTCGGACGAGCGTCGCCGGGTCTCCTTCAACCCCTTGGCTTGGCTTCGAGCTTGGCCGCAAGCCTGGGCTCTACCAGTGCAAGGGCGGCTGCGAACGCCGCGTCTATACCCAAATTGGTAGTATCTAGCAAGGCTGCATCCTCTGCCTGGCGGAGCGGGGCCACTTCCCGTGCGCGGTCGGCCGCATCGCGGTTCACCAGCTCTTCCAGCACCTGCTGCTCGGTGCGCTGAATGCCAAGCCCGGCCAATTCCTGCCAGCGCCGGTAAGCTCTCACCTGCGGTGCCGCATCGACGAAGAGCTTGGCATCGGCATCGGGACAGATCACGGTCCCGATGTCGCGGCCATCCACCACCGCACCGGCTGCGGCGCCGGGAGGGTGGGCAATGAACTGGCGCTGATAGCGTAGCAGCGCAGCACGCACCGAGGCAATCGCCGCAAGCCTGGAGGCGGCAGCACCGACCGCGTCACTGCGCAGGCGTAGTTCGCCGGCGCGGGTATGATCGATGGCGCGCGCGGCCCCGAGGGCATCGGCCTCCGAAGCAGGGTCGCCGCCGGCGTCCAGCACGCCCAGCGCCGTCAGCCGGTAAAGCGTCCCGGAATCGAGATGGGCAAAGCCGAAATGGGCAGCAAGACGGCGGGCTAACGTGCCTTTGCCCGATGCCGCCGTGCCATCCACGGCAATGACCGGAGGACGCATCAGTCAGGCTCCGCGAAATTGGCGCCCAGACGGCGCATCAGGGCGCCAAAATCGGGAAAGCTGGTGGCGATCATCCGCGTATCATCGACGGTAACAGCCTCGCGCGTGGCAAGGCCCGCAACCAGAAAGCTCATGGCGATGCGATGGTCCATATGGGTGGCAATGGCCGCCCCGCCCGGCACCTCCCTGCCCCGGCCCTCGATGACAAGCCCATCCGCCAGTTCCTCGACCACAACCCCGAGCGCCTTCAGACCGGCGGCGATCGCCGCCAGCCGGTCACTTTCCTTGACCCTGAGTTCTTCCAGACCGCGCAGCACCGTACGGCCTTCGGCAAAGGCTGCCGCCACCGCCAAAATCGGATATTCGTCGATCATCGATGGCGCCCAGTCAGGTGGCACATCGATGCCCGCGAGCGGGCCGGACCGCACCTTCAGATCACCGATTTCCTCCCCGCCGCTGTCGCGCCTGTTGGTAACCTCAAGTGGCGCTCCCATGGCGCGCAGAGCCGCAAAAAGGCCGGTGCGACGGGGATTGAGCATCACGTCCGGCACCAGGATCTCCGAGCCGGGGACCAGCAGCGCCGCCACCACTGGAAAGGCCGCCGAGGAGGGATCACGTGGCACCATGATTGGGGTGGCGGTGAGCTCGGCTTCCCCCACCAGCGTGATCGCTTCACCGTTTTCGAGAGGCTCAACATGGATCTGGGCGCCGAAGGCGCGAAGCATGCGTTCAGTATGGTCACGGGTAAGCGCCGCCTGCGAAATGGTACTGCGCCCGGGTGCGTTGAGTGCGGCAAGCAGGAGAGCGGATTTGACCTGCGCCGAGGCCAGAGTCAGGTGATGGCGCACCGGCAGCGCCGCCCGCGCGCCCAGCAAGGTGATCGGCATGCGGCCACCTTCACCGGCTTGGGCCTCAGCCCCGAACAGCCTGAGGGGCTCCAGGACCCGGCCCATGGGGCGCCGGCGCAGGCTGTCATCGCCGGTGAAGACCGCCCGGATCGGGGTCGTGGCCATCATTCCCATGACCAGCCGCGAGCCCGTTCCGGAATTACCGAAATCGAGCACGTCCTCCGGTTCGCCGAGGCCGCCGACGCCAACGCCGCAGACCAGCCAGCTGCCATCCTTATCGCGCTCAACCTGCGCCCCGAACGTCCTCATGGCTGCGGCAGTATTCAGCACGTCCTCGGCCTCAAGAAGGCCGGCGATGCGGGTTTCACCCACGCAAAGCGTACCCAGAATGAGGGCACGGTGGGAGATCGATTTATCGCCCGGCACGGCCGCGATCCCTCCAAGCAGTGAGCCGGCGGCATGGGCGCGAAGGGGGCGGGATGATACGTCTACCATGGTGACTGCCTAAAGGAACCCTAGGGCCGGTCAAGTGCGCGCGGTGCCCTCGAGGCCATAAAATTGTCGGCCGACGGCAACTATCGCTTTGACAGTCGGCTCCGCCCGTGGCACACCCCCGTCCCTTCGCAATCACGACGGACCTTTTACCCTTGGTCAAGGCAGATCTCGGAACGAAGCGTGCATGCCCCTCTTGTGGCGCCCGTTTCTACGACCTTCAGAAACGGCCGATCGAATGCCCAAAATGTGCATTCACCTTCGAGCCGGAGGCCCTCTACAAGCAGCGCCGGCCGCGTCAGCCGGAGCCGCAGGCCGCTGAGGCTGAAACTGAACAAGAGGACGAGGAAGAAGAGGTCGCGGAAGAGGAAGAGGAGGCCGAGGTTGAGGAGACCGAGGCTGAGGCCCCCGCGAAAGTCAAAAAGAGCCGTCCTGCGACCGGCGAGGAAGAGGACGAGTTCGAAGAAGAAGAGATTGAAGAAACCGTAGAGGACTTCGAGGACGCCGGCATGAGCGTCGTCGAGGAAGAACCGGAAGAAGACGATCTCGATCTCGGCGACGAGGTTGAGACCGATGACGATGATGAGGACCTCCTCGCAGAAGTCGATGAAGAAGAAGACGAGGATATGACCGGCATCATTGATGCCGATATCGAGAAGGACGAACCTTAAGGCCACCTCTCGGACACCTCGTCCGGCGACCCAAGGCCGGGCGTTGGCTCGGGGCTGTAGCTCAGTTGGGAGAGCGCGTGAATGGCATTCACGAGGTCAGCGGTTCGATCCCGCTCAGCTCCACCACTTCCCCCGCACAGCGCAAGCGTTTTGTTGATCCTCTCTCGGACCTGATATGCCCGCGGCCATACCCCCAAAAGAAAATCCGCAGCAGTGGCCAGGATGGACCACGCCCCTTGGGCTTGAGCTTCCATCTCATCTATAACCAGATGCGACCGGGCATGAGCCCTTTGCGGCTTCAGCTGACGGTGGCTATGGGAGGAAAAACCGGCATGACCACACTCATCCTGGCAGGAACGCTGCTCGCAAAGCCGGGCGAAGAGCCGCTTTACAAGCACACTATCCGGGTCGAAGCCGGACGCATCAGCGGTGTTGAAAAGGGCTTTGCCGCCGCGACAACAGGCGATGAGCTCATCGACCTCTCAGATCAGGTGGTGCTGCCCGGTCTCATCGACTGCCATGTCCACCTGACCTCGCAATTTGGCCCCACCCACAAGATACTCACGGTCGAAGAATCTGCAGCGGCGATTGCGCTTCATGCCGCAGCGCATGCCCGCGCCACCCTGCTCGCGGGGTTCACGACCGTTCGCGATCTCGGTGAACTAGGTGGCGCCGGTGATGCAATTTTTGCCCTGCGCAATGCCGTTGCCAAAGGTTACGTGCCGGGCCCGCGCATTTTTGCCGCCGGAGCAGTGGTCTCACCGACTGGCGGACATGGCATTACCTGCGGCTATCGGGACGACATCAATCTTCTGCTTGATTCATCTGGCCGGGCCGATGGCATTGACGGCTGCCGGCTGGCCGTACGCCGGCAGATCCACCGGGGCGCTGACTTCATCAAGTTCGTAGCCACCGGCGGGGTCCTGACCGATACCGCCACAGGCACCGGACAGCAGTTCTTCGCTGACGAACTTGAAGCGATCATCGCCACCGCGCATATGCTGGGCCGCCAGACAACGGCGCACGCTCACGGTGCCGATGGCATAAAAGCAGCGCTCCGGGCGGGCGTCGACAGCATCGAACACGGCAGTTTCATGGATGACGAAGCCATCGAACTCATGTTAGCCCGCAAGGTTGTGCATGTGCCGACCACCCTGGCGGGCGCTACGGTCGCAGCACAGGCAAAGGACGGCGTCCTGCCGGAGGCCATCCGCAAAAAGGCGCTCGAGGTGGGACCGCAGATCCTCCATACGCTTGGCCGCAGCCACAAGGCTGGCATCCGCATTGCCTTTGGCACCGACAGCGGGGTCTCGCGCCATGGCGAGAATGCCAAGGAGTTTGCCCTCATGGTCGAGGCTGGCATGCGCCCGATGGAGGCCATTGCCGCCGCCACGCAGCACGCGGCCGAGCACATAGGATTTTCCGACCACATTGGCACGATCGAGCCTGGCAAGTTCGCAGATGTCATCGCTGTCGCGCACGATCCGCTCAAAGACATCCGCGCGCTCTGCGACGTCAGCTGGGTGATGAAATCCGGCGTCGTTTACAAGCAGGCGCAGGGCCGGAGCCGTGCCTGAAGCCGTCGGGGGATATATTCTGGGGCGGGGGCCTCGGGCAAGCGGCGAGCCAACGCTGTGCAAAGGCATCATCACCGTGCCGATCCTTTTTCCGACCCCCACACCTGGATGATTGGCTACGGCGCGCCTGGAACCGGTGCGCGCGTTGAGCAGCGCCGTCTTGTCACAATTGGCACTGCCGAGCGGGCCAATTCGGGGGGGCGTGGCCAAGCCCCTCACGTGCCGAGCCGGACCACAGCGGCCATGGCGCCGCGCCAGCGCCGGGCGCTGCGGGCGGCACAGCGGCCCCGAGACAGGAAAGTGCGGACGATCCGGCCCCCTGCCACGACCAAGCAAGCCGAGCAGGGCTCCGACGAGGGGCGCTTCGTCGCACCAATCGCCCTTATTTGTCTGTCATCACAGAAAAAATCGGCTAAAAGCGCCTAACCGCTGCCCAGGGATTCAGTTTTGCCTCAGTTTCTCGACGCCCGAGCCGTTCCGGACGGCTCTGTTCTAAGCCCGGACCTGGCGATCATCGGCGGCGGTCCGGCAGGGATCTCGCTTGCGCTCGCACTGGCGAACAGCAACCTCAAGGTCCTGCTTCTGGAAAGCGGGTCGATGCATTTCAATGCGCAGACCCAGAATCTCTACGCCGGCGAAGAGGTTGGCGTCCCCTATGTGCCGCTCGACGAGACCCGGCTGCGCTATCTGGGGGGCTCGACCAACCATTGGGGAGG
>JAKAVI010000120.1 GCA_021817355.1 Pseudomonadota bacterium
GTGGGAAAATAGGCCCAGTGATCGATTTCGCGCACAATGGTACGGGCATCGCCCCGTGCCGCCAGTCGCTCGCACAGGTCGCGGCTTGCTGCTTTTTGCAGTTCGCGATCCGACTGCATCAAACCCGCTCCATATCAATCTGATCCGCGCGATTCGCGTGGAAGCCCCACAATGGGGATGTTCGATGACAGGTGCAATGCGCTTTCGCGGTGAACAGAGGTCTTGGTAAGTGCACGCTATATGTAGCGCTTGGTGTGTCTTACCCTGGCAGAATTGGTGTTGCAGGGAGGATAGGCACCGTAGAGTAGCTAACCTCTTCAGCCTCGCGCCAGCGGCCGGCATGGTTAAATTCAGCGTGCGCGGCTGCCAAAGGTTTTCGGCTGATTTGGCCGTCCTGGGCGCTTGGCTATCCTGCGCCTGGCCTTGGGCTTGCCATCACCTGTCTCAAGGGCCCTGCTTTCCGCATCTTCGACCGCGCTTTGGCGGGCAAAGGGATCGTCGGCAACGGCAAGTTCGACCGCCTGCAGGCGTTTGATTTCATCGCGCAGCCGCGCGGCCGTCTCGAATTCGAGGTCGGCCGCGGCCTCACGCATCTTGCGTTCCAGATCGCCAATATGGGCGCGCAGATTGTGGCCAATGAACGCGCCATCCTCGGCGCTGACACCGGCATCGACCGTGACATGGTCCCGCTCATACATCGAGCCCATGATGTCGGCGATCTTCTTCTTGATGCTGGCGGGCGTAATGCCGTGTTCGGCGTTGAACTTCATTTGCTTGGCCCGGCGCCGGTCGGTTTCGGCCATGGCCCGTGCCATTGAGCCGGTGATGGTGTCGGCATAGAGGATCACTTTGCCGTCGACATTGCGCGCCGCCCGGCCAATGGTCTGGATCAATGCGGTTTCGCTGCGCAGAAAGCCTTCCTTGTCAGCGTCGAGGATGGCGACGAGGGCGCATTCGGGAATGTCGAGACCCTCACGCAGCAGATTGATGCCGATGAGGACGTCGAACGCACCCAGCCGCAGGTCGCGGATGATCTCGATCCGCTCCAAGGTCTCGACGTCGGAGTGCATGTAGCGCACGCGTATGCCCTGTTCGTGCATGTATTCGGTGAGGTCCTCCGCCATTTTCTTGGTCAAGGTGGTGACGAGGGTGCGATACCCCTTTGCGGCGGCGATGTGGCATTCGGCGATGAGATCATCGACCTGGGTCTCGACCGGACGTACCTCGACGGGAGGATCGATGAGACCGGTTGGCCGGATCACCTGTTCGACGAACACCCCGCCGGTACGATCCAGTTCAAAAGGCCCAGGTGTGGCCGAGACATAGACCGTCTGCGGGCGCATCGCATCCCATTCCTCGAATTTGAGCGGGCGATTGTCGATGCACGACGGCAGACGGAAGCCATACTCTGAAAGCGTGAATTTGCGTCGGTAATCACCCCGGTACATGGCGCCGATCTGCGGCACGCTGACATGACTTTCGTCACAGAAGACGAGGGCGTCATCGGGCAGATATTCGAACAGGGTCGGTGGCGGCTCGCCGGGTTTGCGTCCGGTGAGCCAGCGCGAATAGTTCTCGATACCGGCGCACGAGCCGGTGGCTTCGATCATTTCAAGATCAAACTGGGTGCGCTGTTCCAGGCGCTGGGCTTCCAGGAGCTTACCCTCGGCACGAAACTGCGCCAGTCGTTCGATGAGTTCCTGCTTGATGCCCTTGATGGCCTGGGCCAGGGTCGGACGGGGCGTGACATAGTGGGAGTTCGCGTAAATCTTGATGTTCTCGAGCGTGCCAGCTTTTTTGCCGGTCAAAGGGTCGAATTCAGCGATGGATTCCACCTCGTCACCGAACAGTTCGATGCGCCAGGCGCGATCTTCATAATGCGCCGGGAAGAGATCGATGGTATCGCCGCGGACGCGAAAGCTGCCGCGCACAAAATTGTCGTCATTGCGTCGGTACTGAAGCGCGGAAAGCTCGCGCATCAGGGCGCCGCGATCAACGCGCTTGCCCTGGCTGACGGTGAGCGCGGTGCCGGAGTAGGTTTCCACCGAGCCAATGCCGTATATGCAGGAAACTGAAGCGACGATAATGACATCATCGCGCTCGAGGATCGCGCGCGTTGCCGAATGGCGCATGCGGTCGATCTCTTCGTTGATCGAGGAATCCTTCTCGATATAGGTGTCGGTACGAGGGATGTAGGCCTCAGGCTGGTAGTAATCGTAATAGGAGACGAAATACTCAACGGCATTTTCGGGAAAGAAGGATTTGAATTCGGCGTAGAGCTGGGCGGCGAGCGTCTTGTTGTGTGCGAGGATCAAGGCCGGCCGCTGCAGGGTCTCGATCACCTTGGCCATGGTAAAGGTCTTGCCCGAACCTGTGACCCCGAGCAGGACCTGATCGCGCTCAAGGGCCTTGGTGCCCTTGACGAGTTCGCCGATGGCCTGAGGCTGATCGCCGGCCGGTTCGTATTCGCTAACCAGCTTGAACCTCTTGCCGCCTTCGCTCTTTTGCGGCCGGGACGGGCGATGGGGCACAAAGCCGGCAATTTCGGCGCCGCTTGCGCCATGAAGCGGCAGCTGGCCGATGCCCTCGGGCTGGGTGGGGTCAAAGGCGCCAGCCTCTGCAGGCAGTGACGCCCTGGCCCCATCGCATGGGTTCTTTTGAGGTCCGGCCTTTGCCCGCTCGGGCTTGGACGTCCTGCTGCGCAGGGGACGGGGAACCTCGCCGTTATTGTGTGCCATCGCCCTTACAGTCGCGTGCGTGAAGCTGCGCATAGAAGCGAGGGCGAGAACCTCTGGCAAGCCTCACCCGACCGTTGGCGCGGATATTGTTGCGGGCGGCGTTTGCGGCCAAGCCATGGTTGCGGTGATCAAGGCCCCGGTCCGGAACGCTTTCCTTGCAAGCATTGTGGGGCGAGGAGGAGGGCGCGTGCCGCGCATCCGGCGGGCAAACGAGGGGCATCACCAACACCCCTCGTGATCACACTTGCGGGTTTGGGAGGGACTTGCGGTGTCCGTCCAAGACCTGGCGCGGTGGCTAATGCTCCGGCTGGGCACGCCAGGCGGCGAGCGGCGTGAGGCCCGGGCGCAAGGCTTCCAGCGTGGCCGCGCGCTTGGTCTGGGGCCGCTCGTAGATCAGGCTGGCGCCCTTCCACACCTCAATGCGCCGTGTTCCCTGCGGACGCATGGCATGGGCGAGGATGCAGGCCTTTTTGTCCGAGGCACAGGGAACCGAATGCGAGGCCAGAAGGTGTCCGGTGCCGTCGACATAGCAGATGTCGTAGGCAACCGGTGGTTCGCTCAGCGTTTGTGGCATCGCCTGGGCCCTTTGCAGTGTCAGGTCTACCATTGTCATCGCGTGTCTCCTTGCGGTGGGAAGTTGGCCTTCCCGATCCAGATGCCCCAATTTTGCCCCGGCGCTGCACGGTCGAAGGGGGCAATGCCCAGATCATCGTCCCGTTCCTCAATGTCAATAAATCATGGCAGCATGACAGCCACACGATGGATTGATTAAGTCTTTGCAGGAATAGGGGGATTTTGGGTGGTGGGGCGGGCTTGCGCACCGCCGGCGCGGGACTGGTGGGCCGGCGCAGTTGAAAGCCTGCCGCCCTATGCCCACATTTGGTCACAAGGGCAGATGGAGGGAGAACAGTGACATGAGCCAGCTACCTCAAAATGACGGCGCATATGATGCTGCGATGCGCCAGGACAGCGCGCGTACGGTAGCGATCATCGTCTATCTGCTTTACCTCGCAGCGCTGGTGAATGGCCTGACCGCGATCATCGGTGTCGTGCTGGCCTATGCCAAGCGCGATGATGCCCGTGGCTCCGTCTATGAGAGCCACTTCGCCAATGCGATCGAGCTGTTTTGGATCTTTCTCGTCGGCATGGTGATCGTTGTGCCGCTTTGCTTTATCGGCATTGGCTTCATTCTGTGGGGACTTCTCTATCTCTATGTGATTTTCCGCACGGTCAAAGGCCTGTTGCGCGCGAGCGAAGGCAGCCCCTTCTTCTATTGAACGGGCCGGGATGGCTGCAGGCGTGGGGTCAGCGCGTGCAGTGGACCGATCATGCGCCAGCGCCGGTTTTCGATCTCGGCAAGCCAGCCACTGTGCAAGCCAAGATGATCGGTGGCAGAAAATTTGGCGACCGGTCCGCCGAGAATAGCATCATGCCAAGGCGGGAGAGCCTCCAGCACATCGGCAAAATGCAGCGGCGTGGGATTTATGCCCGTGCGTGCGAGCGCGACAGCAAATAATTTGGCATCGAGATAGGCCTGCAGGGCTTCTGGAGTGGCAACCGCATGGAAGCGTCGTGCGTAGCGATGCGCCCAGGCGGCAATTTGCGGGGCATCGCCGTTCGGATAGGGGATCGGTGTGGCGGCAAAGGCGTAGAGCCCGTCGGCATCACGTCCGCCAATCGTTGCTGCTTCCGGCATATAGCAGGCGGGACAGAAAAATACCGGATGCCAGAAGGCACGATGGGCCTCGTTAAGGGCGAGCATGGCTTCCTGCGGCACGCTGCCCAGAACGACCAGTTCTGCCCCGGACCGGCGCAATTTCAGCAAGGATGCGCGCAGATCGCTGCTGCCTTCCCTGTAAGGCACGGCGCCCACCAAGGGCTGACCACGCCGTGCCAATTCGCGGCTTACCCCTGCAAGTACGGCCTGGCCGAGCGAATCTTCACTGTACAAAACGCCAACCTTTAGATCCCCGCGCTCGTTGAGCAGCGCCTTGAGCCCGATTTCGGCCTGTGCTGCGACCGGTACTTCGAGGGAAAAGACCAGACGGCGCTGACGGGTGTAGTCAGCATGTGCGGGCACGAAGGCAAAGAGGTCCAAGATGCCATGATCAAGGATCAGCGGCATGCTGGCGACGACCGGTGGCGTGCCATTGGGGCACAGAAGCGCGAAAATGCCATGGCGGATCAGTGCCTGCGCGGCCGTCCGGGCCTTTTGCGCGCTGAAGGCGCTATCCTTGACGAGAAGCACGATCTTGCGGCCGTTCACCCCGCCCTTGGCGTTGATCTCGCTGAAAGCAAGCTTGAGGCCATTCTCTATGGCCCGGCCCTGGGCAGCGAGCGGGCCCGTGAGGTCGAGGATAGTTCCAATGTCGATGTGTGTGCGGTGGACGCCGGGCGCTGGCACCACCGCGAGCCTTGAGGCCTGCGCGCACGGTTGTGCAAGCATGGCGCTGGCGATAATCGCCAGCGCCAGGGGCAAACGCCTCATGCTTTCGCCGAGGGGCGGGCGCCAATGCGGCTAAACCAAGCGCCCAGATTCTTGAATTCCGGATTGAGCGGCTGACCGACATGGTTGCCAAAATCCACGAAGCAATAAAGCAGGATGTCGGCAAGCGAGATGTACGCGCCGCAGACGAACTGGCGACCATCGCTGATCTGGCCATCGAGCCATTTCAGGCGGTCTTGGGCCATCGCCTTCAGGCCGTTGGCGGCTTCCGGGGCGGTGAAGATGCGATGCTTGAAAAGTTCAAGGCCCTGGCTGAAGCGAAAGCCATTGGCCATCGGTTCGCAGATGTTGAGATCAATGCGCCGTGTCCACATGCGGGTCTGTGCCCGCTCTTCGGCCGTGCGGCCGATCAGCGACGGATCGGGAAATTTTTCTTCCAGATATTCGCAGATCACCGTGATTTCCGAGATGAACTCACCCTTATCGGTTTCCAGGCAGGGCATCTGGCCGGCGGGATTGCGCTTTAGGTGTGGGTCCTGCCGGTTCTCCCCTTTCATGAGGTCGACTTCTTGCGTGGGCACGCTAATGCCTTTTTCCGCAATGAACATGCACACGACTTTGGGGTTGGGTCCGACGGAGTTGTACAGCTTCATGTTGGCGTGTCCTTCCTGGATATGCGATCTTGTGAGCCTATGAAGACGCGACGCCTTCGTCAAAGGGTGTGATTTGGGAGCGTGCGATGGCCGAGAGGGTATTGGGGGTCAGTGTCGTTCAAGCCGGATCGGTGGCATTTGACACAGCAGCAACCCTTGACAAATTTGAGCAGTTCGCAGTGGAAGCCGCGCAAAACTCCCGCTTTGCGGTTTTTCCGGAAGCCTTTGTCGGCGGCTATCCAAAGGGACTGGACTTTGGTGCCCGTGTCGGGACGCGCAGCGAGGCTGGGCGCGACTGGTTTGCACGCTATTATGACAGTGCAGTGCGCCTCGATGGTCCTCAGGTTGAAAGAATGTGCAAACTGGCCAGGTCCCTGGCGCTGGCCTTAGTGGTTGGCGTCATCGAGCAGGCCCAGGGCACGCTTTACTGCACGGCCCTGTTTATTGCGGAGGATGGCCGGCTGGTGAACATACACCGCAAACTCATGCCGACGGCGTTGGAACGGCTGATCTGGGGCATGGGTGATGGCGCCACGACGCAGGTGGTCGATATGGCCGGGGCGCGCGTGGGCGCGGCGATCTGCTGGGAGAATTACATGCCCCTCTATCGTACCTGGCTCTATGCGCAGGGGGTAGAGCTTTACTGCGCGCCAACCGTCGATGACCGTCCGCAATGGCAGGCAAGCATGCGCCACACCGCCTATGAGGGACGCTGCCTCGTGCTCTCGGCATGTCAGTACGCAACCGATGCCGACTATCCGCCGGATTATCCGGTCAGAGGTGGCGCGGACGCGCTGATCAAGGGGGGCAGCCTCATCGTGTCACCCTTCGGCGAGGTTTTGGCAGGTCCGCTCGGGGACCAGGAAGGCGTGCTGACGGCTGAACTGGAGTTGCGGCAGATCGTGCGTGGCAAATTCGATCTTGACGTTACCGGGCACTACGGACGGCCGGACGTCTTTGACCTCAGGGTTAATACGGCGCCGTCACTTTGTGTTGAAGCCGCAACCCAGTCGTAATCGTTGCCTGTTATGGTCCAACTACCGCCACAAAGTGGCGATAGTCTGAAAAGAGTTTCACGAGCACTCCGTCAGGATGCGGTTTCTGTCATGCGCAAATCGCACGCGAACCACTATTTGCTGCTGATCGCAGGCTGGACCTGTCTTGGGGCGGGACTGTTGATGCTGCCCATACCGGTGCCCATGCCTGTTCCTGTGGCGGCGATATTTCTGGTCGGGGGTGTGGCCATTTTGACAAGCCAGTCCCGCGGTTTCCGTAACGGGCTGCGCTTTGCCCGCTTCCGCTATGCCTGGCTGTCGCGTTTCCTAGAGCAGTTTTCACAGCGCGCACCCGCGCGGCTTCGGCGGGTCATGTATCGCACACGTCCTGATCTTGTGGTGCGTCTGGAGCGCATGCGCGCGACGCGTGCTATACTTTGATTTATGACCCTCGCATTTGACCGCAGTTTCGTTGCGCCTGTCGGTGAGCCCGTCCAAGTCACCGCCATGATTACCCGGGTGCTGGCACCCAATCCGGGTGCCTTCACCTTTCGTGGGACCGGGACCTATATTGTCGGGCGCGGCCGCGAGGTGGCGGTGATCGATCCGGGCCCCGCCGATGCAGCCCACATTGAAGCCCTTAAGCGCGCTTTGTCGGGCCGGCGTCTCACCCATATTTTGATTACCCACACGCATAATGATCATTCCCCGGCAGCCGCCCCCATCAAGGCCTGGTCAGGGGCCAAGACCTATGGCTTTGGCCCCCATGGCTGCGGGCAGGACGGCGCCATCAAGCTCGAAGAGGGTGGCGATCGGGATTTTGTTCCCGACATCCGGATCAAGGATGGCGACATGATCGAGGGGGAGGGCTTTGCTTTTGAATGCGTCTTCACCCCGGGACATACGTCAAATCATATGTGCTTTGCCCTTGGTGAGGAGGGGGCGCTGTTCACGGGTGACCATGTCATGGGGTGGTCGACCACGGTGGTGACGCCGCCCGACGGCAATATGTCCCAATATATGGCGTCCTTACGCAAGCTAATAGCCCGTAATGACCAGATATTGTGGCCAACCCACGGCGGGCCAGTGTCGTCGCCACAACCATTCCTTACCGCCTATCTGGCGCACCGTCTTGAGCGTGAGGCGCAGATCCTGTCGGCGGTGGAGCACGGTCAGGACACGATCCCGAAGATGGTTGCGCAGATCTACGCTGCGGTCGACCGCAGCCTGCATCCTGCCGCTGCCCGTTCGGTCGAGGCACATCTCATTCAGCTCGAAGCAGAAGGCCGGGTCCTGCGCCAGGGGCAGCACTACCAGCTGAGCTAGCGCGTGGCCAAAATTTGTCGCGTTACCGCGTTTGGGTTTACCCCTAGATGACGTCAGCTGCCGTGATTCGTCCAAGAGGAGACAGTGCCCATGATGGCTTCGGACCTGCGCCGTTTGAAAGTCTGCGCCGCTGCAATTGCGGGTGCGCTTGCTGTGGCCGCCACGCCGGCATTGGCGCAGGACAGCGCCTCTGGCACTGCCGTGAGCCAGCCCACCCAGCTGTCGGCTCCCGGGGCCGCAGGGTCTTCCGATCAAGGCTCAAATGCGCAGCCGGTGCAGGGCTACAACACCACCTCGCCGTCAAGCTATGCCCGCAGCAGCGAGGCCGCTGGAGCCCAGCCGCAAGGGGCTCGTCGCGGCGGCACCTTCAGCCAGAACGAAGTCGTCAGGGCCGCGACCGGCTTCTTTGGTGATACCAGCGAGGCAGTGGCCAAGGCGGTGCAGAGGGTGTTTGCGGAAAATGGTCTGCCCGACGCCTACGTCAAGGGTGAGGAGGGCTCTGGAGCCTTCATCGTGGGCCTGCGCTATGGCTCGGGCTGGCTGATGCGCAAGGGTTATGCCCCGGTCAAGGTTTACTGGCAGGGTCCCAGCGTCGGCTTCGATTTCGGCGCCAACGCCTCCAAGACCTTCATGCTGATCTATAATCTGCACCACCGTGACCAGCTCTATTCCCGCTTTCCCGGAGTTTCGGGCAGCTTTTACTTCGTGGCCGGCATTGGCGTGAACTATATGCGCTCCGGCAATATCACGATTGCGCCGATGCGCACGGGCGTCGGGCTGCGCGCCGGGGTCAACGCCGGCTACCTGACCTTTACCCGGCACGAGACCATCAATCCGTTCTGAACCAGGCGCCGTCTTTCGCTGCCCGAGGGA
>JAKAVI010000389.1 GCA_021817355.1 Pseudomonadota bacterium
CGGCAACTCCTCGCCACGCGCATGAGCCTTCTCGAGTGCCGCCTCCATGCGCGCAATCAAGTCGTTGTTGTTCGCCACCGGTTCGGTGTTCCAGTAGATATTTTCGTTCTTGTCGACCGCGATGAGGATGTTCTGCGGCCTGGTCACCGTCGGAATATTCTTCGCATGAGGAAGCTTCACGGGGATCACCTTCAACGCCACCGGAATGGTGATGAGGAAGATGATGAGAAGCACTAGCATCACGTCCACGAGCGGCGTCGTGTTGATGGTAACATTCAATTGCGCGTCGTCATGGTCCGGTGAGGACACATTCATGGCCATGGCTTAGATGCTCCGATGCGAAGAAATATTCCGGCGAGACCTGGGTTGATTACTTCTTATTGACGACGAGGTAGGTTTGCAGGTCCGAGGCAAAGCTGCGCAGCTTCTCATTGATCACCTTGTTGCGACGAACGAGCAAGTTATAGAGCAACACCGCCGGAACCGCGGTGATCAGACCGAAGGCGGTCATGATCAGCGCTTCACCGACGGGACCGGCAACCTTTTCGATCGAGGGGTTGCCGCTGATGCCGATGGCCAGAAGGGCGTTCAAGATACCCCACACCGTACCAAACAGACCGACGAACGGTGCCGTCGAACCGACCGAGGCGAGGAAGGCAATACCGCCCTGAAGACGGGAATTGATTTCTTCGAGCTGGCGATTGAGCGACATCGCAATCCAGTCATTGATATTGACAAGACCGGTGTTGGAGGTCTGCGACGCCCGCACTCCACCTTCGGCGACAGAGCGGAAGACGCTGTTCTTGGCCAGGTTGTCGATGCCCTCGTTGAGGTTGTTCGACGACCAGAACTTCTTCTCGACCTGCTTGGCCTGCGACAGCATGCGGGACTGTTCCCACATCTTGACGAAGAAGATGTACCAGGTGCCGGCCGACATCAGGCCGAGAATGACGATGATGCCGCGGGTGATGAAGCCGCCGGTATCCCACAAGCGACCAATGCCATAGGGGTTGGGCCCGGTGGGGATCTTGGGCGGTGTCACTTTCGGGGCCGCGGCCGGGGTCGCCGGCGTGGCGCCCGTCGTACCGCTTGCATTGGCGTTGGCCGAACCGGAGCCGGTCGTGGCACCCGTGTTCCCGGTTGCGCTCGTTCCGGGCGCAGTGGCCGATGATGAGCTGGCCCCAGCTGCCGGCGTGGAGGCGGCCTTTGCCGCCTGCGCCGCCGGCGTGGCAGCAGTGTTCGTCTTGGCGAGAGCCTGACCGGCACCGATGCCAGTCAGCAGGACGATGGCGGCAGCGATCGTCAAAGCTTTGCAGTTCATCTCTTAGCTACTCCGTAAGTGACCAGGACGTTGTTCGGCCTGATGTGAGATCCGTTGGTTCGTCTAAAAATTATTCAATTCGAAGGTGTACCTGACCAGCGTCCGGCTCACGATCGGCTTTCCGTTTTCGGTTGCCGGATGATAGCGCCAGTGATCCTTCACCCATCCTTTGGCGGCATCATCAAGGCGGGAATAACCGCTCGATTTCTCGATTGTGACATTCAAGACCGTTCCATCAGTCCCGACCGTCACCATCATCAACACTGTACCATGCTCGCCCAGACGCGCCGAGATCGGCGGATAAGGCGGTTTGGTATGGGTCGATTCGATCGCCCGCGCGCCAATGATCTGGGCAGGTGGCGCGGGCGGCGGCGGAGCCGTGCGCACCTTGGACTGCACCGTGATCGAGTTGGTATTGCTCGAGGGCTCGGAAATATTGATCTCCGGCGGCGGAACATAAGGCGGCGGCGGCTGTTTGAGCTGCGGTGGCGGCGGCGGCGGCGCCTTTTCCTTCGGCGGCGGCGCTTCCTTGACCACCTGGGCCTTGAATTCCTGCGGCAGGCGCCTGATGAAATTCTGCGCAAGTCCGGTCGCAAGTGCCCAAATAACAACTATATGGACGAGTACCACCACACCAATCGCCACGAACCGACGCGGGGCGAAGGGGCTGGACTGAAAGGCTCTTAGATCGTGATCCGGTTGTTGCATGGGCTAGTATAACCAAGGTTGACAGGGCCCGGCACAGCGGCGCCGGGCCTGGGTGTGATGGACCAGGCTCACGCTTACCCCTCCCCCGCGACGCTGGCGCGTCGCGTGTTTTCCGTGTTCTTTGGACGTATCGTAATCATGCTTTTTCAACTCGGTCTAGGCATTTTGGTACATGACCGTGGCTTACGCGCAACTTTTCGGCAAGCTCTGATCGCTCGGGGGCGGCAAAATGCAAGGCAATTGCTCGGAGCGCTACCCCATCGGCCCTGATGGCCGCGCGCCATGCGGCGAATTGTTTCACCTTCCACCTCACCTGCAGTTCGACGCAGCTACCCGCCGGTCAATGGCTTTGACCCCGCGTATCACGCGAATGCGACAGATTATTATCGGCGCCGTAAGGCGCGCTATCAGATAGCCATAAACGGCAGATTGACGGAATTGGGCTAGAGGGGCTAGCGTTCAACTTCGCGCGAGGTTCCCCACAAGGGGCGACCGCTTGGTCGCAGGGAACGCGGTGCGGTCTGCCTGTATGCTATGCAGAATGACCAATTCCGCGGCTGTCCCCGCAACTGTTACCGGTAGCGCCCGTCTAAAGGCCACTGCTGCGGCATATTTGCCGAAACGGGAAGGCAGACGGTGCGTGTTTGATCCGGGAGCCAGGAGACCTGCCTCGTGCCGTCGTCGTGTGGCCGGTCGGGGTGTGCCGGAAACCGCGGAGATCACCGCCGAGACGACAGGCACGGAGTCGATGCGGCGGGGAATCGGAGTGATTCGCACATATTGAGGGTAAAGGCCGCAAACGACTCCTGAATAGCTTCAGGAGACATGCATGCAACGCTTTTGTTGGCCCACTTTGCTGGCCGCCATGCTGGTGGCTGGTACGGTGGCACACGCCAGTTCGCTGGAGACGGTCGTCGTCACCGCCACCCGCGCGCCGGAGCCCATTGCGGCGACCGGTGAATCGATTTCCGTAATCACCGCAAAGCAGCTTGAAAACCTGCAGGTCGTGACCCTCAGCAGTGCTCTGGCCAGCTTGCCCGGCGCCATTGTGGTGCGCGATGGCGGCCTTGGCCAGGTCACCACTTTGTCACTGCGCGGCGCCGAAGCCGGCCAGACCTTGATGCTGATTGATGGCGTGCGCATCAACGATCCTTCCACCGTGGACGGCCAGGCACTGCTCGGCGACCTTCTCGTCAACAACATCTCCCGCGTGGAAGTGTTGCGCGGCCCGCAATCCGCGCTCTACGGCAGTTCTGCCATCGGTGGTGTCGTCGACATCTTTACCCGCCGCGGCGGGCCCGCGCCCCTGCGCTACACACTGTCAGCCCAAACCGGGAGTTTCGCCACCTATCAGCTCGCCGCCAATGGTTATGGCCAGGTCGGCCAGTTCGAGTATGGCGCCGGAATTCAGTATCTGCAGAGCAATGGCATCTCGGCCGCCGATGCCCGTTACGGCAATAACGAGCCGGACGGCACACATAACCTCTCCGCCACCATCAACACCCGTTACCACCTCACCCCAAACATCAGCCTTGATCTGCGCGGCTATGCCATTTCTGCCCGCACCCAGTTTGACGACAACTACGCACCGGTGACGTTCCGCGTCGCCGATTCGCCGGTCTACAATCGCGATACCCTCCTGGTCGGCTATGCCGGACTGAACTGGGCCCTGTGGCATGGGCATTTGAAAAACCGCTTCGCGGTCACTGAAACCGCAAGCCGGCGTACGACCTTTGATTCACCGTTCTATCTTCCGCTCCATGAAGACTATGCCTACAGGGGCAGAATCGAGCGCTTTTCCTATCAGGGAACTGCCCAGCTCACAGACGCAAGCCAGCTGGTATTTGGCGCCGTCAATGAACGCACCACCCTCGTCTCGGAAATCGCAGGTTACGCCGACGCCTCGGGCCAGCAGTCGACCCAGGGCTATTACGCCGAGGGCCTCAGCAAAGTCATGAAAGGACTGACCCTCTCCGCAGGCATCCGTCTTGAGCACAACACGCTCTTCGGCACGCACGCGTCCTACAAGGCAACTGCAGCCTATACCCCTGATGATGGCCAAACCGTGTTGCACGCCAATTATGCCACCGGCTTCAAGGCCCCCTCGCTCTACGAACAGTTCTCGGTTTACTCGAACCCGCTTGCCCCTCTGTCGCCGGAGGCTGCCAATGGCTGGGAAACTGGCATCGACGAGAACCTGTTCGCCGACCACATCCTCGCCTCACTAACCTGGTTCGACCGCACCACGCACAATCTCATCGACTTCTTTTCGTGCTACGGGGTCACGAGCCAGGCCTGCAGCCTGCGCAGCAATGCGGGTGGATATTATTATAATATCGGTCGCGCCGAAGCGAGCGGCGTTGAAGCCGGTCTCAAGGGACGGCTCACCTCCACCGTGCATGTCAGCCTCAACTACACCTATCTGAACGCCGTGGACCTTATAACCCACACCGAACTTGCCCGTCGCCCTCATGATGAAGCCAATGCAACATTGAGCTGGCGGCCGACAGCTTTGTGGTACTTCGCCGGCACCGTGAATATGGTGGGGCCGCGCTTCGACAGCTCCAACGACGTGAACCATCTGGGCGGCTATGCCACCGCCAATCTCTTCGTGGCCCGGCGCATCAGTGCCCATCTCAAGCTTTATGGCCGTATCACCAACGTGCTCGATCATCACTACGAGCCCGCATTCGGCTATGGCGCACCAGGGCGCGCTTTCTATGCGGGCATTCGCTGGAACGGCTGATGTCTGGCGCCGGGCAGGGTCAACCTGTCCGGCGCATCAGCGCGGGGATTTTTGCTGAAGATACCGCGCGGCGCCGTTGCGAGCGGAAGATAGAAGCGCGCATCGGCGGGCGTTTCACTTGCCCCCAGCACCAGAAAGCCATCGTCCGCCAGGGCGCCCGTCATCCGCGCCAGGGTCTCAGAACGGATATCCGGCGCAAAGTAAAGAAGTGCATTGCGGCAAAGAATGAGATCGAGTTCGCCAAGCCAGCCGAGGCTGTCGAGAAGATTGAAACAATGAACGCGCAGGCGACGGCGCAACCCGTCAACCATGTGCCAGCGTCCGCCTTCGCTCGGTACACAATAGCGGGCGCGCAACGACGCCGGCAGTCCGCGCCCCAGCTCATAGTCGCTGTATGCGCCCTCGTTGATGCGCATCACTGCATCACGGCTGAAATCGCTCACGAAGAGATCGATCTTCCAGCCCTGCGCGAACAGTCCGGCATCGTCGAGCAGCATGGCCAGCGAGTAGGCCTCCTGGCCGGTGGAGGCTGCCGCACACCAGATGCGCAGGCGCCGCGGGACCAGGCGCGCTGCCATCAACTCGGGCAGTACGGTGTTCCGTAAAAAGGCAAAAACCGCGGGGTCGCGGAAAAACGAGGTTTCATGGGTGGCCATGGCCTCCACCACCGCCCGCGATAATTCTTCGGGCTCATCTTCAAGTTCGCCCAGCAGCGCACCTAGTTCGCGAAAGCCGAACCGCATCGCCACCGGCTGCAGCTTCGAGGCGATGCGCGCGCCTTGATCGACGGCAAGATGCAGCCCGCTACGGCGCCGGACGAGATCGGCGAGGTGGTGCAATTGCGCGGGGGCAAAGGGCGACGCGGACACAGCCGCTCCTAACCGAGGCCGGCGCTGCTCAGCCGCTCGAGCAGTGATGGCGCATCATAAGGTTTCAGCAGATAGTCATTGGCACCACAGACAAGGGCCTCCTGAATACGGCCGACATCATTTTCGGTGGTGCAGTAGAGGACAAATGGCAGGTTGCCATTGGGCTCCCGGCGCAGGCCGCGCAGAAATTCAAGAACATTGGTGCCAGGGATATTCCAGTCCAGCAGCACGAGGTCAGGCATGCGCGCGCGACAGGCCTTTAGCGCCTGGGTGCCGTCCTCGGCCTCCTCGCTCTCATAGGCAAACTCGGCCAGGATCGTGGCCGCGACCTTGCGGATGAGGCGGCTGTCATCAACGACCAGGCAATGTTTCACGGCAATGACCCCCTGGGGCCTACATTTGGCGGCCACCGCCGCAAAGCCTAGCCGAGGCCTGTAAACAGCCTCTAAATCTTCGGCTCAACTTTGCGCAGGTCCACCGTCGCAGCGGATCTCCACCTCACCCTCCACCACACGCAGCACAAGGGCACTCTGCAGTGAATCGGCCAGGCGATAGGACAGGAACGCCTGGATCGAGCGCCCGTCGAGCTCGGCCAGATGTTCTCCGCGCACCACCCGCTCGATATCCGCGCTCAAGCGCGCATTCTGTCCCTGCGCCTGCACCCGAAACGAGGGAGCAGCAGGATCCGTTGAGGTCTCAACCGTGATCCTGCCTCCGCGCGGCAGGCAGTCGCTCGCCAGCAGCGTCGCATTCATCAACAGCTTCGCCCAGTCCTTGGGCCAGTTGAGCGGGGCCGCCCGCCAGTCCACGCTGATTTTGCTGCCATCGACGAGGCCCTGGACGACGCGTCCCACATGGGAGAGATCCAGATGGGCACCAACCGAACCTGCCGCACCAAAGGCTAAACGGGCAAATTGCAGGCGTGCCGCCGCCTGACCGGCCGAGGAGGCCACCAGCTTGAGTGCATCAGCACGCATCGTGGCATCGCGTTCGTCTTCCAATACCTCGAGCCCGTTCACCACCGCACCCACCGGGCTGACGAGATCATGGCAGACACGGCTCACAAGAAGCGCCGCAAATTCGATGTCGGTCATGATGCTCTCCGGTCAGATTTATGGTGTGCAAGCAATGAATGTGACCGTCCCCGCTTAAGGAACGATTAATAGCCCTGCGCAATGTTGACGCGATGTGGCGCTGGTTCACCGCGCTCGATAGCGCCAATGCCCTCGCTGATGGCCCTGGCTGCAGCACGTGGATCTGTGATCGCAGCAACATGCGGCGTCACGGTAATCTTGGGATGGTTCCACAACACGGAATCTGCAGGCAATGGCTCATGCTGAAAGACATCGAGCGTGGCGCCGGCCAAGTGTCCGCGGTCGATGGCCTCAACCAGATCCGCCTCAACAAGATGGCCGCCGCGCGCGGCATTGATCACAAAAGCGCCCTTGGGGAGCAGCGCGAAGGTCTTGGCGCTCAAAATACCCCGGGTTGCCGCGGTCAGAGGCAGAAGACAAACAAGAACATCACTGCGGGCCAGAAACGGCGCCAGTTCCCCGGCGCCAGCAAAGCTTTCGATCCCCGCTACACTCTTGCGTGAGCGGCTCCAGCCGGTCACCGGAAAATCCAGATCGCGCAGGCGCTCGGCGCACATGGTGCCGATCTCGCCCATGCCAAGGATACCTATGCGGGTATCCTCGGTGCGCCGGAGCAAAGGCCGCTGGCGCCATTTGTTCATCGCCTGCGCGGCGTCAAAGTAATGCTGGCCGCGGTGAAATATGAGAACATGCATGACCACATATTGCGCAAGTTCGCGGCTCAAACTGCGATCCACAAAGCGCATCAGCGGCAGGTCGGGGGGAAAATCGGGATCGGCCAGAATGCCGTCAACCCCTGCCCCCAGACAGAACACCGCCTTAAGATTGGGCAGCGTGGCCAGGAGGCCTTTGCGCGGGCGAAAAGTGATCAAGTAATCGATGCGAGCTGCTTCGGCCGCAGCTTCATCCTGGCCAAGGAGCCTGGCACGGGGCAGATATTCGGACAAGGGACCGGCCCAATGACCGGACCATCCGGATGGAACATCCAACAAGAGTGTAACGGGCTCGGCCATGCGCCAAACTCTCCGCAAAGCCCGTGTCAATCAAGCCAAAATAAGACAGCGGCCGCCGGAGCCTGGCCAGGCTCCGGCGTCGGCAGGTCATTGCGCCTTGGCGGCTGGCGCCTGAGGCGCAGGCTTTGCGCCCGCCTTGGTGCTCGCAGAGGCAGCCGGCAGCGGGTAGGGAGTATCAGACCAGGTCCGAATGTACTTGATCACATCAAGCCGGTCCTGGCGTTTCGGATAGCCGGGAAAGCCCATCTTGGTGCCGGGGATGTATTCTTGCGGATTGCGCAGGAAGCGGAAGAGCTCGGCATAGGTCCAGGTGCCGCCCTTGGCCTTCATGGCGGAGGAGAAGGGATAATTGTTGCGCCCAACGCCACGCTTGTTGCCGAGGATATTCCACAGATTGGGACCGATCTTGTTGGGACCACCCTTGGTCCAGTCGTGACAGACCGCGCAGGCCTGGGTGAGCTTCTGGCCCCCCTTGAGGCTGGCGGCGGGAATGGCGGTAGCAAAATCGGGCAAGGGCTGGGCCTTTGGCATCGCCTTGGCCTTGGTCGTGGTCGCCGCGACCTTAACACCGGGCACGATGTAGCCCGGCTTGGCCGGCTGAGGCACCTCATAGACCGCATGGTCAACCATGCCCAAGACTATGACAAAGATCAGCGTACCGAGGATGGCCCCTGCGATCTTGTTCCACTCCCAGGAATTCATATCGTCGCGCTCCATTTCAAAACGGCAGACGCCGTGTTACGGCCGTCTTTAGCGAAAGAGATGACGCTTGGCCCCATTGCACCACCCCCCATAGGCCGCTGGGACATTACCCGGGCATAGGAGGAGGTCAGTGCGGCGAAGCGTCGCAAGACAACCCTAAGATACAGCAAAAGCCCGGGTAAGAGGCCCCCCATGAACCCGCTCATCGTGATCCCGGCGCGCCTGGCATCGACCCGTCTGCCCGGCAAACCCCTCGCTGATATCGGCGGAACGCCGATGATTGTTCGGGTCTGGCGCCAGGCAATGGCCGCCGCGATCGGTCCGGTCGTAGTTGCCGCCGCCGAACGCGAAATCGCCGCTGCCGTGAGCGCGGCCGGGGGCCGCTGCGTGCTCACCGCGCCCGAGCTCGCCTCCGGTACCGATCGCGTCCACGCCGCCGTGGGCGAGCTCGATCCTGAGGGCCATCATGACGTGGTGATCAATCTCCAGGGCGATCTGCCGGCCATAGATCCTGCCCATATCCGCGCCGTGCTCGAGCCGTTGGCGCCAACCGGTGCGG
>JAKAVI010000380.1 GCA_021817355.1 Pseudomonadota bacterium
TTGCAGTAACCATTCCTCTTTAGGATACCAGGCTGGAAGTAGGCGGATTCGGCTTGACCGCAGCGATCCAATCCCCGGTGCCACGCCCAAGGCAGTTATAGCCAGACAACGGATCGCTCTTCGGGTCACATTCAAGGACAAAATCCATGCGCAGAGCCTGCCCAGGGAAATCGCGTATCTGCGCCGCCATGACGAAGCGCAGCGCCGCATCATGGCAATCGTGGACATGCCAGACCGCCTTGCCCAGGGCCTGGTCATGTTCATCGTGCAGGGGATGAAAAATTTTTCGTTCACCTCCTGATGCCATTGCTTGCGCAGGTTAGCGGGAGCGATGATGAGGATGCGCCGTTTTCCCTCGGCCCAGCGCTGAGAAATCACTAGACCTGCCTCGATGGTTTTTCCCAACCCCACCTCGTCGGCGAGCAGCGCGCCTTTGGACAGCGGCGAAGCAAAGGCGAATAGTGCCGCATCGACCTGATGCGGGTTCATATCAACCTGCGCCCCCGCGACGGCCACAGCCAGCCGCTCTGCGCTGTCCGATGAGCGCCGCCGGGTCAGATCATACGCTATATATTTTGACTGATAGTCAGTAATCATAGCTGGCGTCACTCTCCCCCGACACGTCAAGGAACAGACGCACAAGGTCCGTGTTGACGTAGTAATTGCTTCGGCCCGAGCGGTGCTTGGCGACAAACCCCTTCTCCGCCAGCACATCGAGATATTTCGCCGCCGTCTGGCGGGAGACCTTGAGGTCTTTCACCACAAATTCGATGCGCGTGTAAGGATGGCGGAACAGGTTGTTCAGCAGGTCTTGCGAATAGAGGTTCGGCAGTTCGTCGCGCAGTCGCTTCTTTCCGTTGGCCATCTGGGTCCGTATGCCTTCGACCAGCGCAAGCGTAGTTTTCGCCGTGTCGGCGACGGCCTCCAGCATATAGAGAATCCAGTCTTCCCATGCGCCCTGGGTGCGCACCGCTTGAATCAAGCGGTAGTAGTCCGCCTTGGTGCGCGTGATGTGGCGCGAGAGATAGAGGATCGGGGTTTCGAGAAGCCTGGCGCGGGTGAGATAAAGCACGTTCAGGATGCGGCCGATACGTCCGTTCCCATCGGGAAATGGGTGGATGCTTTCGAACTGGTGGTGAATGAGCGCCATCTTGATGAGCGGATCGAGTGGCGAGCGTTCGTCCTCGTTGACGAAACGCTCCAGCGCTGACATCGCCGCTTCGATCTCTCGCGCGTCCTGCGGCGGAACATAGACGACTTCGCCAGTGGCATCGTTCTTGAGCGCGGTTCCCGGCGTGACGCGAAACCCATCATCCCGGCGCTTGAGAAGGCGGAATATCTCGATCAGCGTGCGGTTGGTGATGAGGCCGTCGGACGTAAGCAGCCGCTCATAACCGAGCTTCAAGGCGTCGCGGTAAAGGGCGACTTCCTTGGCAGCGGGGGAATTCGGCCCCTCAAGCTGAAGGTCGGCCTGAAACAGTTCGTCCTGTGTGGTGACGATGTTTTCGATTTCGGAGGACGCCTTCGCCTCCTGAAGCGCAAGCGTGTCGATGAGGATGCCCTGATTGGGGATCGTCGCCGCGCGACCTTTCAGTTCAGCCAGAGCGCGGTTCGCCTTGGCGAGCGCCTTGAGCACTGGAACCGTTTCGAAGTTCCCCGGCGGTGGCAGAGTGGGAATGGCATAGCTCGGCTTTAACATGTTGGTCAGTATGTGTTAAAAATATCAGATTTTTTTAACACGTCATGGTCGATATGTATAGGGAAATCGCCCGTCGTTGACAGGTCGCCAGGGCCTAGTCCCGGCGGTACGGGCAAGAAGCGCCGCAGCCTCATATTGGAAAATCCGCTCTGAAAGCGGAGTTTTGAGGATGATCCGATGTGGGCGTTCCCCTCATTGACCTTGAGCGATGGTTTGTAAATTGCATGAAACGCTAAGTACGACTTAGCGAATATCAGAAAATGTGAACTCGATATTGGTTTGTAAGTATGCCAAAATGCTAAGCATGGATATGCGTTCTGGCGGCAAGCTAAACCGGCTCCAGCAGGAACTCCCCGAGGGACTCCTGGCCGATGCCGCTTGGCTGGAGGCCCACGGCTACTCGTCGGCACTGCGCAGCCAGTATGTTCGCGCGGGCTGGCTCGATAGCCCGGCCCGGCGCGTCTATCGTCGCTCGCGCACGCCGCTCACCTGGCAGCAAGTAGCCGTTTCTCTCCAGACGGTGCTGGACCTTCCGCTGACCGTCGGCGGGCGCACCGCGCTCGAACAGCAGGGTTACGCCCATTACCTTTCAACAGCGACGCGCGAGGTTCATCTTTACGGGCCGAAGCGTCCGCCGACCTGGCTGCCGAGCCTGCCGCTCGACGTGACCTTTCACAGGCACAACAGCCTACGGCTGTTTCGCAGCGATGCCGACGCACCACCCCCGCCAAGCCCCGTCATGGTCAGCACCGGCGGCCTGACCTTGCCCATCCGATATTCCAGCAAGGAGCGCGCCGTTCTCGAATTGCTCGACGAACTGCCCGAGCATGAAAGCTTCTATCAGGCCGATGCCTTGATGGAAGGGATGAGCGATTTAAGCCCGCGCCGCTTGCAAACCTTGCTGGAGGCTTGCGCCAGCGTGAAGGTGAAGCGGCTCTTTCTCTTCTTCGCAGACCGCCACCGCCATGCGTGGCGATCCCGGCTCGACATGTCCCGCGTCGATCTGGGTTCGGGCAAGCGCGTCCTCGTTAAGGGCGGCAAGCTCGATCCGCACTACAACATCACCGTGCCGTCCGACCTTGCAGGCCCGTGAAGTTCATGGCCTTCCGCCGAGATCAAAGCCCGCCGTCAGCAGTACGAACATTACTGCGACCGCCTGCTCACCTTCCGGGAGGCCGCGTGAGCAGAACTTTTGCCCGGCGCGCCTATTTGTGCTAGCAGGTTGCCAGCAAATTCCGCGACGGAGTACCCGCCACGCCCACTCTGACTGTGCGACAGCTCGATGACGAGATTTATCAGGGCCTGAAGGTCCAGGCCGAATCCAGCGGCCGCTCGATGGAAGCGGAGGTGCGCGACATCCTTGCTTCCGCGGTGCGCGGCCGAGCCTGGTGGAGAAGGTGGGTGCGGGCGACGCAGGCCCTGCGCGGCGACGATCTCCCCATCCCGTCCCGCTCCAGCCCTCGGATGACCGATTTCGATTGAGCGGCCTTCAGTGATCGTTCTCGACACCAATGTCGTTTCCGAAACGTTGAGCGCCCGCCCGTCGCCGGGTGTCATGCAGTGGCTCGAAAGCCGCAGCGAACCCTTTGCGCTCGCCGCCGTCACCATAGGCGAATTGCTGACAGGGGTGCGCTTGCTGCCACATGGCAAGCGTCGTGACGGGCTGATGGAGGCCGTCGAACAAGTGCTGCTGCGCTGGGCGGTCATTTTGCCCTACGACATGGAGGCGGCCCGCGTCGATGCCGCCTTGCGCGAACAGGCGCAGGCTATCGGGCGCGGGTTGACCGTGGAGGACGGCATGATCGCCGCCACCTGCGCAGTGCATGGCGCCAGCCTGGCCACGCGAAACATGGCCGATTTCGATTTTCTGCCCGTGCCGACCGTGAATCCGTGGGAGCCGGTGTGAGCGAGGATCAGGCGTCCTACCGTTTCGAGCTGATCGCGCTTTCCAAACGGTGCGAGTTGGTCGATGCGTTGGCGCACGTTCTCTTTCCGTGACCACGACGCAGAATAAAGGGGCAGTCCTTTGGCGATAGCGATGCTCAGTCATCCTCGAACGCCTTGCTTTCCCTTCGCGGTCCAAAGCGCCCGCGCATGTTCGCCCTGATCGCCTTGGAGTTTGCTAGCCATTCAGAGCAGCGCGCCGTAGATCATGGCGCGATCATCGCCGGCCAGGTCCGCGATCCCGGACTTGACGACGAGTCCGCAGAGTTCGATCAGATGCCGCGTCCGCTTGCGGCGCTCGATTTGCCAGGTGCGCACCGCGACGCGGCGCCCGCTCAATCAGCTCCGAGACCTGGAGCTGCGTCTTCACCCAGGTGTAGCTCCACAAAAAGCCGTACCGCCTCTCCAGGTGCTCGTGAAAATGCTTCACGTTCCAGCCCGATACTGCGTGCGGTACTGCTCCAGCATCCACTCCACCTGGTCCACCGGAACCCGCCTCGCAGAGGCCTTCCCCAGGCGTTTGTCGATAAGCCCGTCCAACCCCTCCTCTTCATAGCGGTCCCGCCAGCGCCGGAATTACCGCTCCGAGCACCCCAGTATCTCCCCCGCTTCCAAAGCCGATAACGCCCTCTTCTCGTACCGTCCCAATACATCCAGAAACTTCTTCATCCTGCGGTCCTGTAGCCATCTCGTCCGAGCCATTACCGCCCCCTTAGAACGGCTCTAAAATCGGACAACTCGTGTGTTACGTAACCCGGACATATCGTCTGCTACCGACAGACGGCTTTCGACGGCTTTGACTTCGGTGAAATCAATGCTTAATATGAAATCGTTGATGATTGGATATTAAGCCATGGCCAGCATGACCATCCGCAACCTCGATGATCGCGTGAAAACCCGGCTACGGGTGCGTGCCGCTGAACATGGCCGGTCTATGGAGGACGAGGCGCGGGAGATTCTGGCGAGTGCGTTGGCCGAGGAGCGTTCGCGCGCGGGCAACATGTATGACGCCATCCGGGCCCGATTTGCGCCCTTGGGCGGCGTCGACCTGCCTGAGATCGAACGAGAGCCGATCCGGCCGGTTGATCTCGGCTGATGCTGGTCCTCGACACCAACGTCATTTCTGAAGCGCTCAAGCACGCTCCGAACCCCAGGGTCCAAGCTTGGCTGGAAGCACAACCGCCGGCCAGCGTGTTCACGACGGCCATCAGCCAGGCCGAAATTCTCTACGGGGTCGCTCTTCTTCCCAAAGGACGTTGGCAATCGACCCTGCTGACCGCGGCGGTCTTGATGTTCGAGGAGGATTTCCGGGGCCGGGTGTTGCCATTCGATTCCGAGGCTGCGACGATCTATGCTGCTCTCGCGTCCGTCCGCCGGCAACGCGGTCTTCCGATTTCCTTTGCCGATGCGCAGATTGCGGCCGTTACCCAATCGCGAGGTGGTCGCCTGGCCACACGGAATGTTCGAGATTTTTCCGGTTGTGGCGTCGAGATCGTGAACCCCTGGGACGTGTGAAAGGAACGATGGCCCCTCCACAAGGACCGTAGCCGATCTTCCCGCGCACCGCTATTTCTAGAATGAGCTCACGCGTCGATGCGTCTTTGACCAGGGGCGACAACAGCCGAGTATCTAAGTATGCAAAGCTAAAAGATAATTCTGCGTCCCGGCTCCGGATACCAGTTCGGCTACCAAATGTCCGCAATTAGCCGTCCACGTTCGTGCACTACGGGGTTGGTACGGCAGAAAAGCTAATGATTTTACTCTGCACGAGTATACGAGCCCCGTATGTTGGCCGACATGTAGGCATTGTACGTGTCGCATCAAAGCCGGAATTTTTAGGCGAATCTAAAAGGCACAGTAGGATGTCCGGCGAAGCTGATGATCTCGGGCGAAGGTGCCAGAATCGATTACCTTCAACCAGACAATGACATGCGCCCCATTCCTTAAGAAATTGCGTTTTGCAAGGAAAAGTCATGTCCACCGCAGCAATGACGAGTAAGGGCCGGACCACCATCCCAAAGGACATTCGGGACGGATTAGGCTTGAAAGCGCGTGACAGACTTCACTTTACGCTTTTGCCTGACGGCACGGTGATCATGCGGGCGAAGACACGCAGCCTGGGCGATCTTTATGGCGCGCTCCACAAGCCTGGACGAAAGCCTCTCTCCGTCGCCGATATGAAGCGCTGACGTGCAGGGCCTGGATGCCAATGCATTGGTGCGGGTTCTCTTGAATGACGATGTCCGCTAGGCCGGGGCTGCCGAAGCTGAATTGGACCGAGCCAAAAAGATCGGCGAGCCCTTGCTGTTTGTCCAGCGTCAGATCTGCAACCAGTTTGCGAAGACGAGCGTTCTCCTCCTCAAGTTGCTTCAGTCTACGTACCTCGGGGAGCATGAGCCCGCCGTAGACCTTTTTCCATCGAAAGAACGTCTCCTGGCTGATCCCCATTTTGCGGCATACCTCCTCGACCGAGGTGTCGCCTTCGGCCTGCTGCAGGGCAAAAGCGATTTGTTGTTCCGTAAATCGGGACTTCTTCATGGCCAGGGCCCCCAGGGCAGCCTAGCCGGAAAGCTCTCATTCAACCCGGTCTAAAGAGTTGGGAGGAGACCACCCTTATCGTCCCCCCGACACGTCCAGGAACAGACGCACAAGGTCCGTGTTGACGTAGTAGTTGCTTCGACCTGAGCGTTGCTTGGCGACGAAGCCTTTCTCGGCCAGCAGATCGAGATACTTCGCCGCCGTTTGACGGGAGACCTTGAGGTCTTTCACGACGAATTCGATACGCGTATAGGGGTGGCGGAAAAGGTTGTTCAACAGCTCTTGCGAGTAGAGGTTCGGTAGTTCGTCACGCATCCGTTTCTTGGCGCTGGCCATCTGGGTTCGTATGCCCTCGACCAGCGCAAGCGTGGTTTGCGCCGTGTCGGCCACGGCCTCCAGCATATAGAGAACCCAGTCTTCCCATGCGCCGTGGGTGCGTACCGCCTGAATCAGGCGGTAGTAGTCCGCCTTCGTGCGCGTGATGCGACGCGAGAGATAGAGAATCGGAGTTTCGAGAAGGCCGGCGCGGGTGAGATAAAGCACGTTCAGCATGCGGCCGATACGTCCGTTCCCATCGGGAAACGGGTGGATGCTCTCGAACTGGTGGTGGATGAGCGCCATCTTGATAAGCGGATCGAGAGCAGAGCGTTCGTCCTCGTTGATGAAGCGCTCCAGCGCGGACATTGCCGCTTCGATCTCGCGCGCGTCCTGCGGCGGGACATAGACGGTTTCGCCGGTAGCGTCGTTCTTGAGCGCGGTTCCCGGCGTGACGCGAAACCCGTCGTCCCGGCGCTTGAGAAGTCGGAATATCTCGATCAGCGTGCGGTTGGTGATGAGGCCGTCGGTCCTAAGCAGCCGATCGTAGCCGAGTTTCAGAGCATCACGGTAAAGGGCGACTTCTTTCGCGGCGGGAGAATCCAGCCCCTCAAGCTGAAGGTCTGCTCGGAACAGTTCATCCTGTGTCGTGACGATACTTTCAATTTCGGAGGATGCCTTCGCCTCCTGAAGCGTGAGCGTGTCGATGAGGATGCCTTGATTGGGGATTGTAGCGGCACGGCCCTTCAGTTCAGCCAGAGCACGATTCGCCTTGGCGAGCGCCTTGAGCGCCGGAACTGTTTCAAGGTTTACCGGCGGCGGTAGGACGGGAATGGCATAGCTTGGATTTAACATGTCGGCTGCAATATGTTAAATATATCCAATTTATTTAACACGTACAGGCAGACATGCATAGGAAAATCGCCTATCGTTGACAGGTTTCCAGAATCTGGTCTCAGCGGCACGGTCTATGTGCGTCAGAGCCGAAATGGAACCCCATTGCCGGATCGCGATAAAGGGGTGACCCGACTATGGAATTTGCCGTTTGAGTGGGGCACGGATCGGCGCCGGTAGGGGCACCGGCAGGCAGGGGATTTATTCCGCCCTTTCAATGGCTTGCGCCTGCCTGCAGCGGGGTTCGTTTTCGGAGCCGGTCCACACTTTTGGCAGCCGGATGGCCGAGTACGGTGGCTCCAGAACTCAGAACAGCTCATTTTCAGTTATTGCAGTTAATGTGAGGTGGGGTTATATAGGTGGTTGGAGATCAGCTCATGACCAGCCAAGTCTTGGAATTCATCGCATTATCGGAGCGCGATCGCCTTAAGGCGGACGCGGCTGCCAAGGCTGCTCGTCAGGGCACGATCGAGCTGCATGTCCGGCAGTGCAGTGGGGTCGACAACCGGGTTGAGCTGCCCGCTGCGGCGTCGGAAGCCATTCAGACCTTGCTCAGTCATCTCGTGAGCGGCCAACGGATTGCGATCCTGGCAGAAGACCAAGAGATCAGCCCGAACGATGCAGCAGAAATTCTAGGGATCTCGCGGCCGCTTGTTGTTCACCGCATGGATGCCGGCGATCTGCCATTTCGGTATGTCGGCAAGCATCGGCGAACCAAGCTGAAGGACGTTCTTTCCCTCAAAGCCAAACTTGACACCCAGCAAGCTGCCCTTGATGCCTTGGCAGCAGACACCGAGTCGCTGATGCGCGACCATGACCTATAAGCCCGTTAGCGCGGCCTATGACGCCTGCGTTCTCTATCCCTTTCACCTCCGAAATCTCCTCGTTCAATGTGGGGTCGACCGACTGGTTGACGTCCATTGGACCGACCAAATCCACGACGAGTGGATTCGTAACCTTGCGGCGAACCGGTCGGACATCTCGGTCGAACGCTTAACCAAGACACGTGATTTGATGAAGCAGGTGCTGCCCAGTGCCGATGTCACGGGCTACGAACGCCTGGTATTAGAACTGACCCTCCCGGATCCAAGCGATCGCCATGTCCTCGCGGCCGCAATCACGGCTGGCGCGTCCCACATTGTGACCTGGAACCAGTCCGATTTCCCATCGGCGGACCTCACGCCCTATCATATAACGGCGTCAACTCCGGACGACTTCCTGGTCGAGCTTTATAGGGTCGCGCCGGACGCCACAATTGCGATGGTTGCTAACGCCCGTAGGAACCTCAGAACGACGGTCCCTTCCGTGCCAGAATTTATTGAGGCACTAGAAGCGCAACACCTCCTTGGCTTTGGCGCCTTGTTACGGCCTCATAGCGAAGAACTTTGATCGCTTGCATTCGACTTGGGCTGCAATTCAGAAAACCAAACAAGTTCATTCCGATTGTGGCCCAACGCTCCCGGCCCAGGGGCGACAACAGCCGAGTATCTAAGTATGCAAAGCTAAAAGATAATTCTGCGTCCCGGCTCCGGATACCAGTTCGGCTACCAAATGTCCGCAATTAGCCGTCCACGTTC